>JAAYGE010000015.1 GCA_012727835.1 Bacillota bacterium | reverse complement strand
GCCCCCAGGCACAGTGGCTGCCCGTGTACAATTTGGCCATTCCAGGGATGATGTAGAAAGCCCAGCCGCTATGGACATTGATAATGTGATACTCTGCCGACTGACCTAGGTTTAAAGGTAAGGGCTTTCCGGGCGTGTAGCCCAGAGAGCCTTTTTTTGTTTGTCCAGCAGGGATAAGGAGACGGTGTCAGAAATAGAACATAGAAAGCAAAACGGGAGGAGGCATTACTGTGGAGTATGTGGTATCGAAGCAGATTGTTGAGACCTATAAACTCGTTAAGGGGCTAGACGCGGTTCAGAAGGGTATGGAGTTTATTAAAGCCGATGAACAAAACACCCTAGAGGATCAGCTGGATCTGGTTGTAGTTGAGGCGCCCACCTTCGAAGAAGAGGAACGGGCCAAGGCCTTTGCCGATAAGTTGGCGGCCCTAGGCTTAGAAGATGTGCAGGTGGATCGGCATGGCAATGCCTTTGGCATCCGCCGGGGTAAGGGGAAGACGGGAAAGGCCATCGTGATTGAGGCCCACCTGGATACGGTTTTCCCCAAGGGTACAGTCACCGGCCGTCCCGAGTCGCAGGATGGAGTCTACCATTGCCCTGGTATAGCCGATGACACTAGAGGTTTGGCCGCCGTATTATCGGTTCTACGGGCCTTTAACCATAGCGGGATTGAAACCGAGCATGACATCATTTTTATGGGCACCTCCCGGGAGGAAGGCATGGGCGGTTTCGGCGGCATGCAGGACTTCCTGGCCGATCATGATAATATCATCGGCTGTATTAACATTGACGGTGCTAGCATTGACACCATCACCTATCAGGCCACGGGCATGAAGACTTTTGCCGTCAACTTCTATGGCATCGGGGGCCACGCCTACGGGGCCTTTGGCAAGGTGGCCAATCCGCTGCATGCGGCAGCCCGGGCGGTAGCTAAAATCGCTGATATCCAAGTTCCCGCATCACCCAAGACTACTTATGCCGTTAGCAATTTCCACGCCGGCAACGATGCAGGGGTGCACGCCATCGTTCCCCAGGCTACCATCAAGATGAATATGCGCTCCGACTGTCAAGTGGAGCTAGATATTCTCTATGGTAAGGTGTTGCAGTGTATTAAAGAGGCTTGTGCAGAGGAAACGGCCCGCTGGGGGATGGATACCATCACCTACGATATTGAAACCTATGTGGATGTGAAAGCGGGCACCCAACCGGCAGATGCCCCCATCGTTCAAGCCACCTATGCTCTAATCAAGGATGCCGGTCTGGAGCCCGTACTGGGACACGGAGGCAATACCAATGCCAACCCGCCCATTGCCAAAGGTATTCCTGCCGTTTGTATTGGCGGCGGTGGTAAGGCGGGCATGGTGCATACCACCCAAGAATGGTGGGATTCTACCGACGCCTATAAAGGTCCACAGCTAATTTACCTCTTAGCTAACATGATGGCCGGTATTGCCGGGGTTAGTAAGTCTATACTTTAATCGCCATTCGAGTACGGGGCTGAACGCAAGAATCACCTATTTGCGTTCAGCCCCTAAGTGTCTGCAGTTCGTGGTCATACTAGCGCACCTGTGCCCAGCCTCTGTCGGAATGAGCTCGGGCGCCAAGGGCAGCGACAAAACTCGCAGTGGTTGCTTTTGCCGGGGGGAGACTACGCCTATTTTGATGCGGAGACGGGAGCATTTTTAGGTAGGGAGCCGCGCGCCGAGGAAGGAGGGCAATGGCAGTATACCCAAGAGTGGCTTGACTGGCAGCGTTAGTATCTGTTGTTAGTGAGAAAGATAAGCAAAATTAGGGACTGTTCGCCAGCGGGCGAACAGCCCCCTTATCGCTATTCACTTAGATAATGCTTAAACCAAGCCAGAATGCGCTGGTAGCGATCTTCCTTGTGGCGCGGCTGTTTGATGGCATGGGATTCGTCCGGATAGCGCACCATCACCGCCGGCTTGCCCTGCCGACGCAGAGCGGTGAAAAACTGGTCGGTCTGTTCGATGGGACAGCGGAGCTCGGCCTCCCCATGTAGGAAAAGAACCGGTGTCTCTACCCGCTGGACGTAACTGATGGTGGAACGTTCCAGCAGTCGGTCGGGCTGCTCCCAGGGGGTACCACCGAAATGATGTTCACCGAAATAGTAACCGATGTCACTGGTGCCATAGAAATTGTGGCGATTGTTAACAATGGCCCCCGGTAATGCCGCTTTGAACCGCTGGGTTTGGGTGATGGCCCAGCAGGTCATAAAGCCACCGTAGCTCCAGCCCATGATACCTAAACGTTTCTCATCGGCTATCCCCTGTGATACCAGATGATCCACGCCTAGCATGAGGTCGCGGTAGTCGCCGCCGCCCCAGTCGCCCACCACCGCATAGGCGAATTCCTGCCCGTAACCTTGGCTACCGCGGGGGTTGGTGTAGAAGACGGCGATGCCGTTAGTAGCCTGAATTTGGGCTTGGAACATGAAGCTGGAGCCGTAGGCCCCATGGGGACCGCCGTGGATGATGAGCACAGTAGGCAGGCGGGTTTGCCCATCCCAGTCGGGTGGTGTCAGCAACCAGCCGTCAATTTCCCAGCCCTGGTGGCCAGTAAAGGTGAGGCGCTGGCAGGGGGCCACTAGGCATTCCTCATAGATGGCCCGGTTGAAATCGGTCAGCCGTTTTTCTTCGCTACCTTTCATCACGTAAAGATCTTCTGCCCGGGTGGGGCTGCTAATCTGCATCACCAGATGACCATCGGCGCTCAAGTCAAAGGCCGACGCGGTTCGTAATGGGTCTTGCCAGAGCACCCGCCTTTGGCCCGATTCAATATCCACTTCACCGATGCAGGTGGCACCCCGATTGCCATAGTGGAAGATGATGTGTTTCTCGTCTCGCCACTGGAAAGGCGGGTTGCCGGCCGTATAACGCACATCGGAACTGGGGCTGTGGCCCACCGGCCGGTCCAGCTGGGCTGTTAAATTACGGGCCGCCTCGGCCTCTAGGCCAGTAGCATTCGGTAGGAGCCAGAGGCTGGTGGAGGTGGAACCGGCTCGGCTCTTATCATGGCCGACGAAGGCGATCCACTGCCCATCGGGTGAGCAACTGAGGTCTGCAATGAAGCCGGGCCACTGGAGCACCTGCTGGGGCTCGCCGCCCTCCACTGCCACTTTCCAGAGATCCTGTTTCAGTTGCAAGTCGGCCAGCGGTGAGCGGTCGGCACTGAAATAGAGCTCCTTGCCATCGGGCGACCAACTGGGGTTGTGATGATCGAAGTCGCCGTTAGTCAGTTGGCGACAGTTGGGCTTTTCGCCCGGCTGCTGGGGTACATCAACCACAAAGATGTGGCTACGCAGGTCGCCAAAATAGCCTACACCGTCTAGGCGGTGGCGCAAGCGGGTGATCACTTTCACATCGCTAACTTGGGCTTTTTGGTTGCTCTTCTTGGCCAACCTTTGCTCCGCCTGCTCCTTAGCCCGCCGGTAATCGTCGGCGGGAGCCCCGGCATAAGGTACCCAGCCGTCCCCATGGGGGAAGGTGCGGGCGGTAAAGGCAATCTGCTTACCGTTGGGGGCCCACACGGGAGCCGAGTTAACAGTCACATCGGTCCCCAACTCCCAGGCTTCGCCGCCCCGTCGGTCTAAAATCCATAGTTGACTGCTCCCGCTTCTGTCGGATATGAAGGCTATCCGGTGGCCATCGGGCGACCAGCGGGGCGAACGGTCGTTATGTTCACCGTGGGTTAGGGGGCGTAAATTGCTGCCATCCATGTTCACCAGCCAGAGGGTGGTGTAGGATTTGTTGTCTTCAACGCCTGCTTCCTGACGCACAAAGACGATCTCCTGTCCGTTGGGGGAAACTTGCGGTTCTCCCACCAGAATAAAGCGGTTAATATCGGCGCCTACAAAAGGTCTTTTCTGCATTTGTGTCGCCTCCCAAATAGTTTTACTAACCAAATTCTGCTTGCCTTATCTTTATCCTCTTTTTTAACTGGCAGCGGCGCTGCCAAGCCATATTTCTCGTTTTGGCAGGAATAGATAGGGTAGTGGCGAAATCATGGGGAAGGCCCTAGGGCCGAGGCAAAGCCATAGCCCCCTGAACCCGGGTTGTGACTGACAAGGGTAGTACGGGGGTATGGTTAACATAGGAGGGGAGAAGATGAGGTCATTGATTACAGCAATAGGCCGGCTGCTGCAAGGCTTTTACCAAGCGGTAACCCGCTTTCCTTTGACGGCTATCTGCCTATTTAGCAGCACCGCCCTGGCCTGCCACATAATTTCTCTACATAGAACTCCCGAACTGATTGTGCAGAAACTGATGTTTGTTTTCTTACTGGGCTCTTTCATTGGAGTGACGGCCCAGTTCGCCTGCGAGCGTTTTAGCTATAGGGGAAAACAACGCGGGGGCGTTTACGGCCTAGCTCTGATACTCATACTGCTCTATTATTTCAGCATTGCCAACGTGATTGCTATCGACTACGAAGTGGCTGCCAAAACCATGGTGGCTGTGTTCGCCATGTTTTGTATTTACGTCTGGTTGCCTTCCTATGGCAATGAAAACGATTTTAATACGGTGGCTTTAATCCACTCTAAGTCGGCCTTGACGTCCGTTCTCTATGCTGCTGTACTTTCCGTCGGTTTAGCCCTGTTATTTGCCACCATTGATGTCCTGCTATTTGCAGTAGATAGCGATATCTACGGTTATATGATGGTTATCGTCTGGATATCCTTTGCCACTCTCAGCTATCTGGCACGTCTGCCATATTTTCATGCCGATGCTAGATCGGTGGTGGAAGCGGGTCAATTTCCCCGGGTGCTAGAGATTCTGGTCTCCCAAATTGCCATCCCGCTGGTGGCCGCTTACACCTTGGTCCTGTTTTCCTATTTCATTAAGATTGGGTTTACTGGTACGTGGCCCGTGGGCCAGTTGGGCCCCATGATTTTGGCTTACTCGGCTGTCGGACTAATTCTGTTTGTTTTAGCCGGTCGCCTAAACAATAAAATAGCCCTGCTATATAAACTCATTTTCCCGAAGGTATTAATCCCCATAGTGGGTATGCAATTGATGTCGGTCTATATTCGGTTGCAGGCCTATGGGGTGACCGAATCCCGCTACTATGTGGCGCTGTTTGGCCTTTTCTCCCTCGTGATAGGTTTCATTCTAACGCTACGCCCCAGGATCAATAACGGTATCATTGCCCTGCTGGCGGCCGCCTTTGCCATCGTCTCGGTGGTGCCACCCGTCGATGCCTTCACCGTATCACGCATCAGCCAGATTGGGCGATTAGAGCAGATATTGACAGAAGCGGGGATGCTGGTGGGCGGTCAGCTGGAAGCTAAGCCGGATGCGGACTTTACTGTGCGCCGGGAAACGACCAATATACTGCAGTACTTAGAGCGGCGCGGTTATTTGGGTCAGGTGGCTTGGCTGCCGGAGGATTTTAGCCCCTATAGGGATATGCAGCAAATACTTGGTTTTAGCCCTACGTATAGCCACACGCCCCAGTTGGGCGAGTTCTTCCACGTCAGTCTGGATCTGCAGGAACCCCTTTCTATTGCTGGTTACGATGTGCTATTGCAGGTAACCTCCCACCGCCAG
>JAAYGE010000165.1 GCA_012727835.1 Bacillota bacterium | reverse complement strand
TATCTCGGAACTCGCCGTCTGGTGTTTTACGACTGGGCATCGCCACGAACAGACCGTTGTTTCCATCGACGATACGAACATCATGTATAACGAACTCATCGTCAAGCGTGATGGACACTATCGCCTTCATGCGCCCCTCGGTGTTAATTTTTCGAATACGCACATCAGTTATTTGCACACATTTCACTCCTTTGCATTTCTTGGCTGTTCCCTTATTATCATTCGCTGTCACAGTCAGCTTTCCCTTCCCAACTCTCTTAATTTGCAAGAAATTCTTGTATTATTTAGCTCTATTAGCGAAATACTAAACTTGCTGCCTTAAAAAAGTATGGCCAAAAGGGAGGAAAGAAAGTGCAGAAAACGGTAATCGGTTTATTCACGTCAGAAGCAGCTGCTCGCGAAGCCATCGCCAATCTCCGCAAGCGGGGCTATACGGAAAACGAAATCAATCTGGTGCAAAAGGATAACCGCTCCCACGGCAATAGAGGCGTCGGCTCTCCCGGCATGACCAACTCCATTGAATCTGCGGACCTGGATTTGGGCACTGGTAATATCACCGATGGGGTAACCTCCGGCGCCACTTGGGGCGGGCTGGCCGGCTTAGCTTTAGGTGCGGGCGCCTTAGCCGTTCCCGGCGTAGGCCCACTGATTGCAGCCGGACCTATTGCCGCCGCCATAACGGGAGCTGCCACCGGGGGCATTGCCGGCGGGCTCTTGGATTGGGGTATCCCAGAAGAGCGGGGTAAACATTATGAAAGGCGCGTCAAGGAAGGCGATCTGTTAGCTATTGTCAAAGTGAGCAAAAATAAGGCTGAAGAAGCTGCCTCCATCTTTAGAAGCAACGGCGCTAAAGATGTGGAAGTGCATGACGCCAAATAGGCATAACTAAAAGGCTGCGGGATGGGCTGGGTAACAGCCCTCTCCCGCAGCTTTTGTTTCACGTTTTTAAGCCGAGGGGCTCTGCTAGAGCACTGGCTGACACCAACGGTGCTCACGCAGACTCCTCGGCTCCTTCGTAATGCGAGTAAGGCCGTGGTCATACTAGGGCGCCTGTGCCCAGCACTCTGTCGGGATGAGCTCGGCTCGCCAAGGGCAGCGACGGCACTCGCACTGGTTGGTTTCGTAAAATCGGCAAATGGCCTTTAAATAGACTATTACTTAAGTAGCCCCCTTAGGTAGCTCGGCCTGTTGTCGCTGCTATTCCTTGGCTCCCTCGCTCTTTTGACTAGTGGGCCCAACGCGCCGTGCGTATGACCAACGGCCCTTTGTAACTCTGTTGCAGCTAACCCATCGGCTCCCCACCTTTACACAGGCACCCCCACAGACACAACGGGGCTGATCGCATTGGCGACAGCCCCGCTTCTGGTTCTAACTGCCGGCCGCCAAAACTCGGCGGGCCAACTCCAAGTCACTATCCTTATCCACATCGGTACCGATTTCCGGGTAGGTGCAGTAGATGGCCACACCCCTGATGTCTAAAATGCGGGACAACCGTTGCTCCAGCTCCCGCACGCTGAGTAGCCCTAGGGCTAACCGAATAATAAAAATTATACCAGGGAGACCGAAGGTCAAGAGCATTCTTACCGGGTTCTTCCGCTCCGCCACCAGCCTCCTAAAAACTTGGGCTAGGGGTAGGGCCTGCTCCGGGTTGACAATAATAACATTACCACCGGTGAAGGAACCATTCTTAAGCTTCACATAGGTCCGCTTCACCCCCGGATATCTCTTTTCGCAGTCAATGCGATTGATTATCGGATAATAGAAATCCGCATCCCGCTCATCGACGGCATCAATGAGGGAACTTAGTGCCTCTGGGGTGAGCATGGGAATATCCGAGGTACAGACCAACACCTTGTGATTCCGGGGCAATTCCTCCACTGCAGCCAACACATTATCTACAATATCACCCTGCTCCGGCAAAAAACGGATTCGGCCATCGGCTGGCAAGAGGCTGCTTAATGCATCCACCGGACCTACCACGATGATTTGGTCGATGCGCGGACATTCTTGTAGCGCGGCAACCACATAGGCGATCATCGGCAAATCGTTGATGGGCAAAAAGGCTTTGTTGTTTACACCATGCCGCCTAGCCCATTCATCTTCTTTAGTTCCACCCGCTAATACGACTGCATGCACAGACACACACCCCCTCACCCGCAACCTAGGATTCCTTTTTCCGCCGCAGCCAATCCATAAGCGCGTTCTCTGCATTCTCTATGTGCTCTAAGGCCGATTTATGCGCCAATTCCGCATCCTGTTGCGTAATGGCTGCGGCTATCTTTCTATGCTCTTGCAGCACCTCAGGCACGCGGCCGGGCACAGCCAGAGTTGTACTGCGAAAACGCTTAATTTGCTCCCGAAGGTTGCTGAGAATCTGCATCAAACGTTCGTTACGGCTTGCTTTATACAGGAGGTTATGAAATTCCTCATCTAACGCCACCAGCTGGGGCCTATCATCGGCTTCAGCGGCAGCGCCAACCCGTGCTAAAATGCGCTCCATTTCTTCTAGCTCCTCGGGGGTAATACGCTCAGCTGCTAAAGATGCCGCTAAAGCTTCTAACGCGGCACGTACTTCAAAGGTTTCAGCCACATCTTTAATACTTAAGCCGGCCACGTAGGCACCACGGCGGGGGATGATAACTACTAAGTCTTCCAGCTCAAGTTTGCGAATCGCTTCCCGTACCGGGGTGCGACTGACTCCCATCTCGGCGGCCAACTGCATTTCCATCAGCCGTTCACCGGGAGCCAACTGGCCTTTAAGAATAGCTTCTCGTAAATGTTCAAAAACATTCTCCCGCAAGGGTTTATAGTTTTCTAGCTTTACTGGAATGAGCCGCTCCGTCATGAATCTCTCCTTCCACAAGCGCCGATACTCGTCCACCTAAATGAAAAAAGCCGCTATTTTTGTTTATTCGCCGTATAAACCCTACATCCCTTTATCTGGTGGAAAATGAGTACGCACTATAGAAGCCCGGTAGCTGGCCGGTAGTTGTTGACGGACTTTATCCAGGCAATGTACAACCGGAACGCCTTCTCTTTTAGGAACAAGGGCAAATAAGCAGGCTCCGCTACCAGAAAGCAGACAGGGGATGCCCGCCTGTAACAATCCCCTTTTTACCGCCGCTAGTTCCGGTGCTAATTGAAAAGCCGGCTCTTCTATATCATTATGCAACAGTTGGCCTAAAGCGTCGCCATCCGATCGCTGGAGGGCCTGCAACAGAGCGGGCAAATCCCCCACCGGTGGCGCATTCCCCGGCTGCCACTGGGAATAAACTTGGGGCGTGGACAGACCAAAGGGCGGCTGGATTAAAATCAGGGTTAAATGGGGCTGCAGTGCCAGCTCTTCTATTTGCTCCCCCCGCCCCCGCCCGATGGCAGTTCCACCCCGCAGGAAGAAAGCCACATCGGCACCTAGGGTTTGGGCCAGTGGCACAAGCTTAGAGAGCGGCCAGTTGAGCCCCCAGAGCCTATTGAGGCCCCGTAAAACGGCAGCCGCATCCGAACTTCCACCCCCCAGCCCCGCCCGCCACGGAATCCGCTTTTCCAAATGAATATGCACCCCTTTACCGGGAGCCGCCGGGGCTAACAGGGCAGCAGCTTTATAAGCCAAATTATGTTCGTTACAAGGCAAACGGGGGTCACTACAGGTGAGAGAAATTCCCCCTTTGGGTTTAGCCTCTAGAGTCAAGGTGTCAACCAATGAGATCGTCTGTAATACCGTCTCCACCCGATGGTAACCATCGGGCATTTTCTCCAACACGCGCAGCCATAAATTGACCTTGGCCGGGGCCAGTTCTACGATAGCCATCTAACACACCCCCCATCCTATTCTAATACATGGGGGTCGCCGGCGCCCACCTAGTTTTTTACGAGTGCTATAGACTGCCGGCTATAGCATAGGCCTGGCGTCCATGGGGCGCTTGTTGGGCCAATTCGGCTAGAAGAGAGTTTGTATATTCCCAGTCCTCATAGAGCACCACAATTAGGTCCTCCGGCTGAGCTGTGGCCAAGGCTGCCCAAAGGGCCGTCCGCTCTTCCAGACAGACTTGTATGGCCGCCGGGCTCATACCGACAGCTAAAGCCCCCTGCCTGAGTATCTCTGCCACCTCGCCCGGAGCCCGGCCCCGGCGATCCCGGTCCTCCTTGATGAAGAGCCGATCAAAACCCCGACCAGCCGCTTCGCCAGCGGCGAAAATTATAGAATTGCGCCGGTTGCCAGGGGCCGCAATCACACCCAGTACTTGCCCCGTGGTCAAACTACGGGCTAAGCGGGCCACAGCTTGAATGCTGGCCGCGTTATGGGCGTAGTCGAAGAGCACCGGCTGTTTTCCGACAGTAATCAGATTTTGGCGCCCCGGATTATGTTCTTCATTGGGCAAGAAGGTGGTCAATCCTTGCTCAATTAGGTTGGGCTCCACCTGCAAAGCCCATAGGGCGGCACAGGCGGCCAGCGCGTTGGCCAGGTTATAGCTGGCCCGGCCATTAAAAGTGACGGGGACCGCATCGACGGCCAGGAGGGGTTCCAAGCGGTCGCCTTCGGCCAAGCATATCTGCCCATCTCGCACCAGCACGGCGCTTCCCCCCGCCCCCAGTTGACGCCGGACCGACAAATTGTCCGCCTGTAGGCTGAAGAGGATGACGTTGCTTTTCTGCTGGGCCAAAAGCTCCACACTGGGGCCATCATCCGCATTGATAACCGCATACCCCCCAGGCTTTACCGATTCCAGAACTAAGGATTTTACCCACATTAGGTCTTCTAGAGAATCTAAATTATCCTGACCTAAATGATCCTCTGTAATATTGGTGAGCACCGCCACGTCGCAGGTGTCGTAGGCCAAGCCACCTCTTAGCAGACCACCCCGGGCCAACTCCAGGACCGCCACCTCCACCAGGGGATCGGCCAGCACAACCCCGGCGCTCCAAGGGCCGGTGGTATCACCGGCTACTAGTAGTTGGTCATTGTAATAAATACCCGAGGTGCTGGTCAAGCCGACGGTGTTATAACACTGGCGCAGAACATGGGCCAACAAACGACAGGTGGTAGTCTTGCCATTGGTACCGGTAACAGCCACGATAGGTATTTCACTGGGGGTGCCGGGCGGGAACAAGCTGTCAATAATTTGGGATGCCACATCCCGCTCCACACCGACCTCAGGGTAATGATGCATACGAATACCAGGAGCCGCGTTGACTTCTATTATAGCTCCCTTACCCTCCAGCGGTAGCCCAATGTCGCTGGTGACCACATCGACTCCCGCCACATCTAAGCCAACGAGGCGTGCCGCCCGTATGGCTGTGGCGGCTACCTGGGGATGAACCTGCTGGGTAACATCCACGGCCGTACCGCCGGTGCTGAGATTAGCATTATCCCGCAACCAAACTAGGGTGCCGGCGGCAGGGATGCTCTGCAAGGAATAGCCCTGCCGTGCTAAAACCGCGCGGACGATGTCGTCAACAACAATCTTGGTCAACGGTTTCTCATGGCCCTCGCCGCGGCGCGGGTCGCTGTTAACCTGCTCAATTAGAGCCCCAATATTATCGTAACCGTTACCCACCACATGGGCCGGAATGCGCTCCGCGGCGGCGGCCAATTGGCCGTCCACCACCAGAAGGCGAAAATGACGGCCCGGGATGAATTCTTCTATCAAAACCCGGGGGCTGTAGCGGGCAGCAATCTCAAAGCCGATTAGTATTTCCTGGGGGCTATTCAAGTTAAGGGAAACCCCCCGCCCCTGGTTACCATCGCAGGGCTTTATAACCACGGGACAGCCCAACTCTCGCCAAGCCCGCACCGCCTCCCTATCGGAGTAAACAATTTGACCTCGAGGAACGGGAATAGCCGCCGCCCGCAGAATGCTTTTCGTCAGCTCCTTATCTCCGGCCACATCGGCGGCTAAGCAACTGGTCCGGTCGGTCAAGGTGGCTTGAATGCGACGCTGAAAGCAGCCGGTACCCAGCTGCATGAGACTGCCTTCACCGATGCGGCGCACACTAATGCCCCGTTTCCGGGCCGCCTTCCACAGGGCCCGGCTACTGGGGCCTAAATCAACAGCCGCCAGGTGCTTTCGTAGCCGACCTAAGGCGCCGGTTAGATCGTAAGGGTATCCGGCTAACAGCGCCTCTATTAATTCCAGCCCCACATCCACCAGCATGGAAGCCATCTCCACACAGGGGCACTCAAATACGACTTCATAGACCCCCCACTGGCTGGTACCGCGAGTCTTGCCATAACGGGCATTTAACCCCAAGAGTTCCTGCAATTCCAGGAGCACATGCTCTAAAACATGGCCCAAATAGGTGCCGGTTTGCAAACGTCGTCTAAAGCCGTCCTTACCACCGCTGGCACATCCATGATATTTAAGGCCCGGCAAAAGTTGCAATAGCGCCCGGTTAAACCCGGGAATATCCCTACTTTCCTTACCGGCCAGTTCCTCCAGGTCTAGGAGCAACAGGGCGGCCGGACGATGGATATACACGTTGCGCCCGGGAAAGATGCGCAACTCGATCTTCTTCACAACTAGCTGCCTCCCTCAGTATTCCTACAATTGGTAGTTCCGACATAAGGTCCGGGGCGACGGGTCTGCAAGTTGAAAACATACCCCTCAGCCAACACATGTAGCCTAACTTCAGCTAAAGCCAGGGCGGCCTTAGGACTCACTTCAGAAACGTTAGTAAAAGCTATATGCTGCCCGTCTAAAATGGCAACCGTTCCGCTGCCGATTACCCGGAATCCAGGGCCATCAACCACCATTGCCGTATTCTCGTCGATGCCGATACCTAAGACATAAGGGTTTTGCGCCACAGCGGCCAGTAGGCGCCCAAGACGGCCCCGCTGGGCAAAATGCTGATCGATGACCACGTCGGAAATTAGATTTAAACCCGGTGCCAGCCTCACGCCACCAGCTACCGGTTCCTTATCTTCACCGCCACCGATAATCATCGTAGAGCTCATCACCGAGGCACCCGCACTGGTTCCAGCAATTACCGCTCCCCGACGATAGGCGGCACCCAAAGCATGAAAAAGAGCAGTACCACCGATCAGGCTCGTAATGCGCAATTGGTCGCCGCCGGTGAAAAATACCCCACTACAGTTGTCCACCAGCCGCACCAACATGGGATCTTCTGCCTGCAGGCGTTCACTGATGTCTAAAACACCAACCTCTGCCGCCCCCAAACGGGAAAAAACCTGCCTATAAAGGCTGCCCACCCGTTGGGGTTCGGAGGTGGCGGCCGTCAGCACCAGGAGGCGGGCCTGGTAACCTCCGGCCAACTTCACCACTTCTCTTAGAATACGGCAGTCGCCTTCCTTGTCTTCTGCGCCGCCGATGACAACTAGACGGCCAATATTGCTAGCCAAAAGACCCACTCCTCTGTAAATTCTGCCGTAAACATAATTAGAATCCCCTGCCCACCGGCAAAATATGCGAAAAAAAACCCTCAGGCTCGCTACCTAAGGGTTTTCAGAACAATTCTATCCTCTTATCTTATCTTTAATTGGTCGTAGGCACCATACGCCTGTCGGGCTTACCAATGGAAAGCTCAACAGTCTGGGTCAATACATCGGCATAACTGACGGAAATGACTCGAACCGGATGTTTTTGCGCATCCAGTTTCACCAGGAAGTGGTAGGGATAGGTATTCTCCAAAATACCTTCGCGGATGATAGTCTTACGTCGGCCGCGGTTTGCTTTTATCCACACTATTTCCCCTATGTGGGACTCCAGATCCTGACGAATCTCAGCTAGAGCATTCTTTGCCGCCAAAGACAACCACCTCTCTCTTTGGACTAATCACCTTGTCCATTGTAACACAAGAAGTGGTAGCTGTCAAATAAAACAATCATTATAGCAGTATGCCTGAAATACTGTCAAGCCGAACTTCTCTACTTTGTGAATCTATCGGCCACTGTACTGGCGGCAAAAGCATCGGGTTTCACTTTGGCGGTAAAACCACTGCTCATAACTAGGCCCACTAAATCCCGTATCAACTCCCGCGTGGCACCCCGTTTACCCGCATCCACATGAACCTCTAGGTCGTAGTTAAGGAGCAAATCGTGGGCCAACAATTCCTCCTGCAGCCGGGATATAGTTTCTAAACTGAGGGCGGTTTCATGCATTAGCTTCTGCCGCAGGCTGGTTATGGGGCGCTGGTGTTCGTGGCGGACAAAAAAGCGTCCGCCCTTGCCCACCCGATGGGCCACAATAGCTGTAACGAAGTGAGTTGATTGGGCATTCGTATGTGAATCGGTGCCGATGATCAATTTGTATTTGGCCTCCGGCTGTTCAGCCACATAATCGGCCAGAGCCTGGATCACTTCATCAACGCTCAGCTGGCCCTGAGACGGGCTATAAAACCGCATCAACGCACCTCCTCCGCCAATAGGCTTGCCAGCCACATAAACTCCTCTGGAGTTAAGTTTTCCCCTCTGATGCCCTTGTTTAGCCCTAAATGAGATAAGGCCGCCTCCACCCGCTCTTTGCTTAACGATAAGCCGCCGGTGAGAGCGTTAGGTAGTGTCTTGCGTCGCTGACCTAAGGCGGCCCGCAACACCTGTCCCAGCCACTCCCTATCTACCGGCAGGGGGTCGTTGCGACGCCGAGTTAACTTCACCACCGTCGACATCACCTTCGGGGCTGGATAAAAGGCTTTAGGCGGCACCCGCGTCACTATCGCCACCTCATACTCCCAGCCCACCATGACACTGAGCACCCCATACTCTTTACTGCCCGGGCCAGCCAGCAACCGCTGAGCTACTTCGGCCTGTACTAGAAAGACTAGCCCCGCCCAGGGGATCTCCGACTCCAAAAGGCGAGTGATTAAGGGCGTCGTAATATAATAGGGCAAGTTGGCCACTACCTTAACCGGCCGCTTATCTCCCACCACCCGACGGTAGTCGATCTGCAGCGCGTCTTGAAACACCAATTCCACCTGGGGATGGCTTTGCAACACTTCCTTTAATACGGGTTCAAGATGTCGGTCCTTTTCGATGGCGATAACCCGGCGGACGGCCGACGCCAGCTCCCGGGTGAGTACACCTAAGCCGGGACCAATTTCCAGCACCAAATCCTCGGGCTCCAGCTCCCCAGCGACCACTATCTGCTCCAGATAATGCTCGTTAATCAGGAAATTTTGTCCCAACCCCTTACTGGGACGCAAACCATACCGGGCCAACAAATCTTTGACAACAGTAGGCGCAGTTAGCTTCAGTTTAAACGCCTCTTTCTAAGTTAAATAGCCGCATGGCATTGGCCGTCGTTTGCTGGACCAGGGTGGCGTAATCCACACCCCTGAGTTCGGCCAAACGCTTCGCCACCAGAGCCACCCGGGCCGGGTGGTTGAGCTTACCCCGGTAGGGCTCGGGGCTCAAATAGGGGCAATCGGTTTCCACCAGCAAACGATCATCGGGAACCTGCACGGCAGCTAAAGCTGGTTTCTTGGCATTGCGGAAGGTGATGGGCCCGGCAAAGGAAATATAGAAACCTAGCTCTAGAAAGTCGGCTACCATTTCCGCACTCCCCGAATAACAGTGCATAACACCGCCGGCAGCAAAGGGGGCGAATTGCTGCAAAATGGTTAACACGTCCTTATGGGCGTCCCGATTATGCACAATAACCGGTAACCCCAACTCCTTAGCAATCTGCAGTTGGGCTTTAAACACTTCTTGCTGCAACGGCCGGGGCGAATGATCGTAATAGTAATCCAAGCCGATTTCTCCATAGGCACGCACTTTGGGGTGCTGGGCTAAAGCTATCAAATCTTCCTCCATCTGGGCATTCCAATGCTTGGCTTCGTGGGGATGGACCCCCACGGCGGCCACCAGCTCCCGGTGGCCAGCAGCTTGCTCCACTGCTAGCCGGGAGCTCTCCCAGTCGGCGCCCACATTGACAATGTAGCCCACCTCCGCCGCCCGTGCCTCCTGCAACCAATGTTCCAATTCGGAAGCCAGGCGACTATCGCTTAAGTGGGCATGGGTATCAACTAACATGGCCTCACTCCTCTACTTGGCCTTGCTGCCCGCCTCCACCGGTTGCTGGGGGGTTAGGACAGCTAAGCCCTGTTCGTCGGCGGCTGCCAAAATCATACCCTGTGATTCGATACCTCTTATCTTGGCCGGCTTTAGGTTGGCTACTATCACCACTTGCTTACCCACCAACTCCTCCGGTGAATAGTGCTGGGCAATACCGGCCACAATAGTCCGCTTTTCCGGCCCCAAGGCCACTTGTAGCTTCAGCAGCCGATCGGCCTTGGGCACCTTTTCGGCCTCCAGAACAGTTACCACCCGCAGATCGATGCGACTAAAAAGATCGATATCGATTTCTTCCGCCAGTGGTGGCGATAAGGGCTTCGTCTCCGTATGCTCTGCTTGCCAATAAGCCAGCTCCTCCTCCAGATCCCGGCGAGGGAAGAGGGGCTTGCCTTTCTTCACCGATTGACCAGCCACCAGGCGGCCAGGTACTGCCTGCTCCCAATCGGCTTCTTGACCAACGTCTAGGCCTAGTTGCTCCCAGATCTTCTGCGGAGTTCTAGGCATGAAGGGTTGTAAGAGGGTGGCGGTCAGGCGCAAGACGTCGGCCAGATTATAGAGTACGGTGGCCAACTGGGGCCGCTTAGCCTCTTCTTTGGCCAAGACCCAGGGCATCGTCTCATCGATATATTTGTTGGCCCGTTTCACCAGGTCCCAAATAGCGGCCAAAGCCTCCTGGGGGCGCAACTTATCCATGGCCTGTTCCACCCGCCCCTTGGTCTCCCCGGCAAGCGCCAGCAGGGAAGCATCAAAATCGGTAGCCTCAGCCACCGATGGGATTCGGCCATTAAAGTATTTTTCGATCATGGCCACCGTACGGCTGAGCAGGTTACACAAATCGTTGGCCAGGTCCGCGTTAATACGGGTAACAAACAGTTCTTGCGTAAAGTTGCCATCGGAACCGAGGGCAATCTCCCGCAGCAGATAGTAACGCAGGGCGTCGGAACCGTAGCGCTCCACCAAAGGCACCGGGTCCACCACATTGCCCTTGGATTTGGACATCTTGTCATCGTCAAAGAGCAGCCACCCGTGGCCAAAAACCTGTTTCGGTAATGGCAGTTCCAAGGCCATCAATAGGATGGGCCAAATAATGCTGTGAAAACGTACTATCTCCTTACCCATCAAATGCAAATCGGCGGGCCAATAGCGGTGGAAGGCACTGTCGTCTTCGCTGCCGTAACCCAGGGCGGTAATATAGTTGCTTAATGCATCTAACCATACATAAACCACATGTTTCGGATCAAAGGGAACTCTAATCCCCCAATCGAAGGAAGTACGGGATACACAGAGATCCTCTAAGCCCGGCTTGATAAAAGTATTGATCATTTCGTTGCGGCGGCTAGCCGGTTGAATAAAATCGGGATTGGCTTCAATATGGGCCAGCAAGCGATCCTGATACTTGGAAAGCTTAAAGAAGTAACTTTCTTCGCTGATCCATTCCACGTCCCGGTTGCAGTCGGGGCACTTACCATCCTTTAACTGGAGGTCGGTAAAGAAGGACTCGCAAGGTTCGCAGTACCAACCCTGGTACTCACTCTTATAGATGTCCCCCTGCTTATACAGTTTCTCAAAAATGGTCTGCACCGCCTGCTTATGGTGCTGGTCGGTGGTACGGATGAAAATGTCATACTCCACATCCAGCAACCGCCACAAATCCTTAATTGTGGCCACCAGCCCGTCCACAAATTCTTGCGGTCCCTTACCGGCGGCTTCGGCTGTCCTTTGTACCTTTAGGCCATGCTCGTCAGTGCCTGTCAATAGACGGACATCATAACCCCGTAAACGTTTATAACGAGCTATGGTGTCAGCAATTATGCTGGTATACGCATGACCGATATGCAACCGCCCACTGGTGTAATAAAGGGGCGTTGATAAATAATAGGTTGGTTTAGCCATAGTATCTCCTCACCTTTCTCTTAAAGTAGAAGTCAAAAAACCCCCATCCCAACTCAGGGACGGGGGTCCGTGGTACCACCCTGCTTCATCGGCGCTGGGCCGACCTCTAGCGGTCTTACGACCTACCTGCCATAACCGCTGGCCAACGGAAGCAACCTACTCACTAGTTTCAGTTGCCCAGCTCCGGAGCCATCTTCACTGTTTTCCATCCACCGGTTTGCACCAACCACCGGCTCTCTATGGAATGGGCCACAGCTACTCTTTCCTTCATCGCTTTCTCAATTTGTTAATTTGGGGTATAGTATATCACCTTTGGGCGCCCTCGTCAAATTAAGCAAATTTTGTTGCTGCCCCTCGAAAACGGGCGCAGGAGACAGGGGCAACATGTAGAATAAGGTAACATAGGTCTTTTTTCCTAAAAACGAGGTAATAAATTAGGCATACAGACTTAAGTATCCTTAAGTGTTTTAAAAGCCTTATTAATCACTATATATTTTACGTACAATCTATGGACAAACTATGGTTATTTTTGCTATAGTAATTATTAAGAAGCCTGTCGTTTTATGTCAAAAAGGGAGGTAAAGTTCATGAAATCAACAGGTATTGTCCGCAAGGTAGATGAGCTGGGCCGGGTAGTTATTCCTATAGAGCTAAGGCGCACCCTGGGTATCGACGAAAAAGATTCCTTAGATATTTACGTTGATGGCGAAAAGATCATCCTCAGAAAATACGAGCCCGCATGCATCTTCTGCGGCAATGCGGATAATGTCCTCAACTACCGGGGCAAGAACATCTGTGAAGCTTGCCTAAAGCAGTTGGCCCAGGAAGTAGGTTAAGAATCGAATACATAAGACTATATATATGGCTGTCGCAAGCACAATTGCGACAGCCATATTTTGTCGTAAGCAGTAACTGCCCGCCGGGCGGTTCATTTGGTAATATCAGTTCATAATGAATATGATTTATACATGGACGCTCGTGATAAATATCACTTATACATGTGATAAAGGTAACTATTGTTTCTATTGACAAAGCTTCCCTGGCTAACCTAGAATTAAGGTGTAACTGAATCATGTATGGATGAAGCTTACGGGAGAAGAGCGTTTCGCTCTACCGAAGAAGCAAGTCGACAAGTTACCCGGCTTGTCGATGAAACTCTCAGGTAACCGGACCGAAGCTGACATGGCTCTGGAAAGTCTTGACGACGCCCAAGGAGCAAGCCCCTTTGCGGGCGAATCTCTCAGGCAAATGACAGGGCGACAAGGGTATATAGCTCTTGTTGTCCTGTTTTTGTTTTACTTAAAATGAGAAAGCTTAGTTTAGAATCATTATTTTAATAAGGAGTGATCACCCTGAGCCTTAAGAAAACACCCCTTCACTCTCTGCACCTGGCCCACCAGGCTAAAATGGTAGATTACGCCGGTTGGGAAATGCCTATCGAATATGCCGGTATTCTTGCTGAACATAAGCAAGTCCGCACAGCGGCCGGCATCTTCGACGTCTCCCACATGGGCGAAAGCATTATCAGCGGCCCGCAGGCAGAAGCCATGGTGCAGTTGTTGGTCACCTCCGATGTGGCTGCACTGCAGGATGGGCAAATTGCCTATACTGTCATGTGCACCGAAGATGGGGGAATTGTGGATGACCTGCTGGTATACAAATTCTCCCCGCATAAGTTTTTGCTAGTTGTAAATGCTGCTAATACCCAGAAGGACCTGGAGTGGATTAAGCAACATCAACTACCCGATTGTGAAATAACCGACGCCTCCGAAGAGTTCGCGGTTATTGCCATCCAAGGGCCAAAGGCAGAAGACATTTTACAGCCCCTTTGCCCCTCCGACTTAAGCGGGATAAAACTTTTCCGTTTTATTCCCGACAGCGAGGTTGCCGGTAAATCGGCCCTCATCTCCCGCACCGGCTATACGGGCGAGAACGGCTTTGAAATCTACTTGGCTCCCGCCGATGCCCCCCATGTCTGGGAAGCACTACTTAATCAAGGCGGATCTGACATCGCCCCCGCCGGCCTAGGTGCTCGCGACACCTTACGCTTTGATGCCAAACTGCCACTCTATGGCCAAGAATTGGGGCCCGACATTAGCCCGCTGGAAGCCGGTTTAGCCTGGTGTGTCCATCTCGATAAACCGGAGTTTATCGGGCAGGCGGCCCTTCGGGAACAGGCGGCCACCGGGCCTAAACGCAAACAGGTGGAATTCGAGCTCCTGGGGCGCGGCATACCCCGCAGCGGCTATCCGGTCCACAAGGATGGTAAAGAGATCGGGTACGTTACCAGCGGTTACCATGCACCCTCTTTAGATAAGGCTATCGGCCTGGCCCTCATCGCATCCGAGTATGCACAGCCGGGCGAAACGATTGATATAGTGGTGAGAAAGCGTACTATTCCCGCCCGCATTGGGCGCGGACTCTTCTATGTTCCAGCCTACCGCCGGCGCAAGAAAACCAAAAAATAGAAACAGAGGAGGAAAAGATCGTGAATATTCCTGAAAACCTGCGCTACACGGAAGACCATGAGTGGGTAAGAATTGAAGGCAACCGAGCCTATGTCGGCATTACCGATTTTGCGCAAAAGGAATTGGGAGATATCGTTTTCCTGGAGTTACCCGAACTGGACACCGACTTAGCCGCCGGTGATCAGTTGGGGGTAGTTGAATCGGTGAAGGCCATTGCTGATATCCATTGCCCGGTGAGCGGAATCGTGGTCGAGGTTAACGAAGCTCTAGAAGACTCGCCGGAAATGATCAATGAAGACGCCTACGATACTTGGATTGCCGTATTGGAAATGACAAACCCCAATGAATACGAATCCCTGTTAACGGCCGAGCAATATAAGAGCCAGGTGCAAGGGTAAGTATCAAACTCAAGGCCGCACACCTTGCCATAAGCGCCAAGCGCTATGCATGGGGCGGCCTTTGTACTAGAAATAACAAGGAGGTTCAACGGCTATGAGCTATGTTCCTAACCCGCGGGCTGTCCGGCAAGAAATGCTGGAAGCCATCGGCATGAGCAGTGTGGAAGAACTTTTTGCCGACATACCGGCCCAATATCATATTGAAAGACTAAACCTGGGGCCCGGTCGCTCCGAGCTGGAGGTAAGACGGGAATTAACGGCCCTGGCCAGTAAGAATTTGACTACCGCCGAATATCCTACTTTCTTAGGTGCCGGTGCCTACGATCACTACATTCCTGTGGCTATTGACCAGCTACTGCTCCGCTCCGAGTTTGCCACCACCTATACGCCCTACCAGGCGGAGCTAAGCCAGGGAATTTTACAGGCTATTTTTGAGTACCAAACCCTTATCTGCGACCTTACCGGTATGGATGTGGCTAATGCATCCATGTACGACGGGGCCAGCGCCTTGGCGGAGGCCTGCAATGTGGCCACCGACGCCACCCGCCGCAAGACCATCTTGATACCGGATACGGTCAACCCCTCCTATCGTAAGGTGGTAGCCACCTATGGCCGCAACGCCAAATACCAGATGGAAGTAGTTCCCACCAGCAGTGGCATAGTTGCCGAAGAATTGCTGGAGGCCATCGATGATAAAACGGCTGCTGTGGTTCTGCAACACCCCAACTGGTTCGGCAATCTGGAAACCCAGGCCCAGGCCATCGCCGAACGGGCTCACGCCCACAAGGCTTTAGTGATCATGGTGGTAGATCCTATCTCCCTAGGCTTACTGAAGCCGCCGGCCCAACTGGGCGCCGACATAGTAGTAGGTGAAGGGCAGGCTCTAGGTTCACCCCTGGCCTTCGGTGGTCCATATCTAGGCTTCTTTGCCACCACCAGCAAGTTGATGCGCCGCGTACCCGGCCGCCTGGTGGGACAAACAACGGATAAACATGGAGAGCGGGCCTTCGTTCTCACCCTACAGGCGCGGGAGCAGCATATCCGCCGTGAGAAGGCGTCCTCCAACATCTGCTCCACCCAGGCGCTAACCGCCCTGGCAGCCACTATCTATTTGGCCCTAGTCGGTCCCCGGGGTTTACGGGCAATTGCCCTTCGCTCCCATCAGTTGGCCAATTATGCGGCCAAACAGCTGACCAGCCGCGGCATCCAGCTTAAATTCCAGCAGCCCTTCTTTAAGGAGTTTGCCATCCAGCTGGCCGACCCGGCGGCTGCCAATAAACGCCTATTGGAAAATGGCATTATCGGTGGCTACGAACTAGCCGACGGTATGTTACTGGCCTTCACGGAAAAACGTACGAAGGCGGAAATCGACCGCCTAGTCGATGTGTTAGGGGGAATGAAGCATGCAGAATAAACTACTTTTCGAAGCTAGTGTACCGGGCAGCAATAACTTCCGGCTGCCACCCCCGGAAGTTCCGGAGGAAATCAACCTACCTGCCGACATGTTGCGTTCCGACAATCCACCTCTTCCCGACCTCCCGGAAAATGAGACGGTCCGCCATTTTACCCGACTATCCAAGCGGGCCTATGGCGTGGATGACGGTTTTTACCCCTTGGGCTCTTGCACCATGAAATATAATCCCAAGATCAATGAATGGGCCGCCCGCCTACCCGGCTTTGCCGAGCTCCACCCCCTACAGCCCGAATCTACGGTACAAGGGGCTTTAGAGCTGATGTACAATCTGGAGCAAATGCTGTGCGAAGTTACCGGCATGGAGCGCTGCTCCCTACAGCCGGCGGCCGGCGCCCTGGGTGAGCTGACAGGCGCCATGATTATCGCCGCCTATCATGCTAAACGGGGTGATACCCGCCGCACCAAAATGATCGTGCCCGATAGCGCCCATGGCACCAATCCGGCTACCGCCTCTATGGCCGGCTTCGACGTAATCGAAGTTAAATCCAACGAGCGGGGCCTGGTGGATGTGGCCAGCCTACGGGAGGTCATGAGCGATGAAGTGGCCGGCATCATGTTGACTAACCCCAACACTCTGGGCCTCTTCGAAGAAGAAATAGCTGAAATTGCTGCCATCGTCCATGAGGGCGGCGGACTACTCTACTATGACGGTGCCAACCTCAATGGTATTCTGGGCTTTGCCCGCCCTGGGGATATGGGCTTTGACTTTGTGCACCTGAACCTGCACAAAACCTTCAGCACTCCCCACGGTGGCGGCGGCCCCGGTAGCGGCGTGGTAGGCGTAAAAGAACACCTAGCCGCCTTCCTGCCCAGTCCGCTGATCGCCAAGAACGACTAAGGATATTATTTTGATCATGATCGACCCGATAGTATCGGCCGCATGCTGGCCTTTCATGGCAACTTTAGTGTTCTCGTCCGAGCTTATACCTACTTGCTAACGCTCGGTGCAGAAGGCCTACGGGAAGTGGCAGAAAATGCGGTGCTCAACGCCAACTACCTGCGGGTGTTACTGCGCGACCACTACTACATTCCCTTTGATCGCCTTTGTAAGCACGAGTTCATTGCCACCCCGGGCCATCTCAAAGACGAACACGATGTTACCACTCTGGATATTGCTAAGCGCCTCTTAGATTACGGTTACCATCCACCGACGATGTACTTCCCGCTGGTGGTACCCGAGGCTCTCTTAATAGAACCGACAGAAACGGAAAGCAAGGAGCGCATCGATAACTTTGCCGCCGCCCTGATCAAGATTGCTTCCGAGGCGCAAACCGATGCCAACCTGCTAAAAGAAGCGCCTCATAACATGCCTATTGGCCGAGTGGACGAAGTTACGGCTGCTCGTCGGCCCATCTTGCGCTACCGCGCTAGCAACTGACGATTACAAAGGAGGTAAGCAATTGCGCGACCTAGTTGTTATAGGTGGCGGCCCCGGCGGCTATGTTGCCGCCCTGCGGGCCGCCCAACTCGGTATGCGGGTAACGCTGGTAGAAAAAAATAGCCTGGGCGGCACCTGCCTCAACCGAGGTTGTATACCAACGAAAGCCTATTACCAAAGTGCCCAAATGTTACATTCCATAAAGCAATTTAAGGAGTTTGGCATTACTGTAACCGGAACCGATTTTGATTTCCAAACCACCTGGGAACGCAAAGAACAAGTGGTTAGCCAATTGGTGCAAGGCATTGCTAGCCTATTGAGCGCCAACGGCGTGGAAGTGATCACCGGCGAAGCCACCCTCTCCTCACCCCAACAGGTAAGGGTAGGCGACCAAACCATCGATGCTAAGCGCATCCTAATCGCCACCGGTTCCAGTTGTAGCCATCTACCCATTCCCGGGGCCGATCTGCCCCATGTGGTGAATAGCGACCAGCTGCTGGAACAACAGGAAGTGCCCCAGCGCTTGGTAGTCATCGGTGGCGGCGTCATCGGCCTAGAATTTGCTTCTATCTTTCAGGCCTTTGGCAGCCAAGTGACGGTGCTGGAGTATATGCCCGACCTACTCCCCGGCGTGGATAAAGAAATATCCAAGAGGCTGCGCATCTTCTTGAAACGTCAAGGTATAGACATCATCACCGGTGCCCGAGTGCAAAGCATCAGCCAGGAAGGTAATGGCCTGACGGTTAGCGCCGCCACGGCTAAAGGCGAGATAACTGCTGAAGGGGACACCGTTCTCATTGCCACCGGTCGCCGCCCCTATACGGCAGGTCTCAATTTGGAGGCCGGCGGTGTGGAGACTACCCCTCAGGGGTTCATCGTCACCAACGACGACTTCCAGACTAATGTACCGAGCATTTACGCCATCGGCGATGTGATCGGTGGAGCCATGTTGGCCCATGTGGCTTCCGCCGAAGGCTGCGTGGCCGTAGAGCGGATGGTCGGCCTAGACACCCAAGTTGCCTACCAAGCCATTCCGGCCGTTGTCTTCACCTCCCCCGAGGTAGCCAGCGTGGGCCTCAGTGAAGAGGCAGCTAAGGAACAAGGGATCGACTATCGGGTGGGTAAATTCCAATTTGCCGCCAACAGCAAGGCGGTGGCCATGGGTGAAACCGACGGCCTGGTTAAAGTGCTCACCGACTCCGATGGCATCATCATCGGCGCCCATATCATTGGCCCCCATGCGGCCGATTTGATTGCCACAGCCGCCCTGGCAGTTAAAGAGCGACTGACCAACGACCAGGTGGCCAGCACTATCCATGCCCATCCAACGCTGAGCGAGGCTTGGCTAGAAGCGGTGCTGGACAGTGACCAAAGAGCTATCCATTTGATGCCTAGAAGACGTGGTGGACGATGAAAAACGTAATCAACCGATTCAACGACCCCTATATGAATATGGCGACGGAAGAATACGTATTTACCACCCTCAGCCAAGATGAAGATTGTTTCATGCTGTGGCAGAACCGTCCAGCCATCATTATTGGGCGCCATCAGAATGCTTGGGAAGAGATCGATAGTGAATATGTTAAAGCCCATAATATTGCCGTCGTACGACGCCTAACCGGCGGCGGCGCCGTATACCACGACCTGGGCAACATAAACTTCACCTTTGTGGTGAAAGACACGGGCGCCGGCTTTGATTTCGCCCGTTTCGCCCGGCCCATAGTGCGGGCTTTGGGCCAGTTGGGCATCAAGGCGGAAGCCTCCGGCCGCAACGATATTCTCATCGACGGACGCAAATTCTCTGGTAACTCCGAGTATCGGCAGGGTGGCCGTCTCCTACACCACGGCACGCTCCTTTTCAACTCGGACCTTAACGTTCTCGGACAGGCACTGCGGGTCAAACCCCAGAAGATTGCCTCCAAGGGCGTTAAATCGGTGCGTAGCCGAGTTACCAATATAGCCGACTACCTGCCCCACCCCGTCAGCCAAGAAGAGTTCCGCCAGGCTGTTATGGATGCGGTGACGGCCGAGTTTGGCGCAGAACTGCACGATTACCACCTGAGCCCCGCCGACGTGCAGGCCATAGAAGAGCTGCGGGCCACCAAATATGCCACCTGGGAGTGGAATTATGGCAAGGCCCCCAAGTTCAATCTGCAGCGCAGCCAGAAGTATTCCTTCGGTGAGATAGACGTGCGCTTAGACGTGGTCAATGGTTACATCCGGTCCTGCACCATCTATGGCGACTTCTTTAGCCATGGTGACATCGAGCAGCTGGCGGCTAAGCTGGTGGGTATTCCCTATGAGCACCAGGCTTTAGAAACCGCAATCCAAGATATAGATCTGAAGCAGTATTTTCCCCAATTGAGTCGGGCTGAGTTTCTAAAACTGCTGATTGACTGACATAAAGGGGCTTAAGTTCCGCGGCCCATAGCTGCAGGGCCACACGTCCCATAAACAGCCGGAGCCGAGGGGCTCTGCTAGAGCACTGGCTAGCGCCAACTGTGCTTACGCAGACCCCTCGGCTTCCGTAACTTAATGAGGGCAAGGGCTGTTGCCATATCCACAGAAGTTGGGCACAGGCGCTCTAGTATGACCACGGCCCCCAGGAACGACCAGATGCGGTGCAGTACATAAGTCTCCAGAAAGGCCGTTGGTCATACGCACAGAAGTTGAGTACAGGCTCTCTAGTATGACCAACGCCCTTTCTACATCAGGGAGCTTCTACAATAGGCTATGTGGATATAAAAAAGCACCCGTCGCAATTGACGGGCGCTTTTGATTTACAACTAACTTACTTAATCTCGACGGTAGCGCCAGCTTCTTCGAGCTTAGCCTTGATGGACTCAGCTTCTTCCTTGCTGACAGCTTCCTTAACAGCCTTAGGAGCGCTGTCTACGAGGGCCTTAGCTTCGACTAGGCCCAGCTGGGTGATCTCGCGAACAACCTTGATAACGTTGATCTTCTTGGCGCCAACTTCCTTCAAGATAACATCAAATTCGGTCTGCTCTTCTTCTTCCTGAGCAGGAGCGGCACCGGCTACAGGCATGGCCATAGCCATCGGAGCAGCGGCGGTTACACCAAATTCGTCTTCTAGAGCCTTAACCAGCTCGGAAAGTTCTAAAACTGTCATGTTCTTTACGGCTTCAATGATTTGTTCAATAGTCATCTTTTTTACCTCCTTAATTGGATAAATCCACACTCGGTCTTTAGGCCGAAGGGATAGATTTAGGCTTCCTGTTTCTCGCGAATTGCCTCAAGCGCATAGACTAGCTTGCGAATCGGCCCTTGCAAGACATTGACAAGACCAGACATAGGTGCGGCCATCGCACCGACTACCTGGGCAATTAACACCTCGCGGGACGGTAGGTCGGCTAAAGCCTGTACCTCGGCCAGCGAAATGACTTTGCCTTCAACTAAACCGGCCTTAATCTCCAGCATCTTATTGGCCTTAATAAACTCGGAAATTGTCTTGGCCGGTGCTACCGGATCCTCATGGCTAAAGGCTATAGCCGTGGGACCTTCCAGATAGGAATGGAGTTCTGCATAGCCTAGCTCATCGGCAGCCCGCTTAGCTAGGGTATTCTTCACAACCTTGAACTCGACGCCTTCTTTACGTAACTGTCGTCGCAAGTCGGTCAGCTTGTTCACATTAATGCCTTTAAAGTCGGTGAGAACCGCTCCTTTAGCCTGACCTAATTGCTCGACCAACTCCTGTACTACTGCTTGCTTTTCCTTACGCGAAATACCCATCTTTTCACCTCCTCGACGAATTGCAACGCAACTCGCCAAACCTGGAAAACAAAAAAGCCTTCGCAGACAGCGAAGGCTAAGCAAACACAAATGGAAAAATGTTCGCCCTAAAGCTTTCACCTCGGCAGGCGGCTAGCACCATTAAACCCCGCGGGGAACCTGCTGTCTACGGTCAAAAGTGAGTATATCAAGTCGACTAAGACTAGTCAACTCTCATTTTATCCTATTTCAACAGCACGAGCTGGACTGACCCGCACTCCCGGCCCCATGGTCGAAGCCAGGGTCACACTACGCACATACTGCCCTTTGGCAGCGGCGGGCTTAGCCTTGATCAAGGCATCCATCAAAGTCTGGAAGTTTTCCTCTAACTTCTCCACCGGGAAAGATACCTTCCCGATAGGGGCGTGTACAATACCAGCCCGGTCTACCCGGTACTCAATTTTACCGGCTTTACTTTCACGAACGGCCGTGGCCACATCCATAGTCACGGTGCCGGTGCGGGGGTTAGGCATTAAGCCCCGTGGGCCTAAAATGCGCCCTAAACGTCCAACTAGACTCATCATGTCAGGGGTAGCGATGGCCACATCAAAATCTAACCAGCCACCCTGAATCTTTTCAATCAAATCTTCTGCGCCAACATAGTCGGCACCGGCTTCTTGTGCTTCTGTAGCTTTTGCATCCTTAGCAAAAACCAAAACCCTTACGGTACGCCCGGTACCATGGGGGAGCACAACCGCACCCCGAACTTGTTGATCCGCATGTTTCGGGTTTACACCCAACTTAACAGCAGCTTCAACGGTTTCGTCAAACTTAGCGCTGGCGATTTGCTTAACTAGTTCGATAGCCTCACGCACATCGTACAGCTCTTGGCGGTCGAACTGTTTCAGCGCCTCCTGATACTTCTTGCCTCGCTTAGGCATTTTCGCACCTCCTGTGGTATTAGCGGGATAACCCTCCCACATTATTCGCCTTTTTAGTCAACTACCGTGATACCCATACTACGGGCAGTACCCTCGATCATCCGCATTGCTGCTTCAATATCAGCTGCGTTGAGATCGGGCATCTTAGTTTCTGCTATCTCTCGCACTTGGGCGCGCGTTACAGTCGCCACCTTCACCTGGTTGGGTTGTCCAGAGCCAGACTCAATACCGACAGCCTTCTTCAGCAAAACGGCAGCCGGCGGGGTCTTACAAATGAAGGTAAAAGAACGATCCTGATAGACGGAAATCTCTACCGGAATAATAAGCCCTACTTGCTTTGCTGTACGCTCATTGAACTCCTTCAGGAACCCCATCATGTTAATACCAGTCTGTGCTAGGGCAGGTCCAACCGGTGGAGCGGGCGTAGCTTTGCCAGCTGGTAGCTGCAACTTAACAACCTGTATTAGCTTTTTTGCCATGAACGTCCACCTCCCTTGTCCCTCTACTTCACAGGACCTAGATCCTATCTACTTGAGTATAATCTAATTCCACTGGCGTTTCTCGTCCAAATAGAGAAACCCTTACCTTGACCTTTTGCCTCTCCTGGTTTATCTCTTCGATAATACCAGTAAAGTTTTCAAAAGGTCCGCTGATGATACGCACCGATTCCCCTACTTCAAAATCAATGCGCACCTTAACCTCTTCTCCGCCCAACTGGCGCAGAATACGGCGAATTTCATGCTCTTCCAGGGGGATCGGCTTGGTACCGGCACCGACGAACCCGGTCACACCCGGTGTGTTGCGCACCACATACCAAGAATCATCGGTAACGATCATCTCCACCAGGACGTAGCCAGGGAAAACTTTTTTCTTCACCAGCTTTTTCTTACCGTCGCGGGCAACCTCCACCTCGTCTTCCATAGGCACCAAAACGCGGAAGAGCTTATCTTCCATCTCCATCGATTGGACCCGTTTTTCTAGGTTAGTCTTCACCTTATTCTCATAGCCGGAATAAGTGTGAATGACATACCACTTTTTATCCATGGTTTCTCGGGGCTAACAGCCCCTGCCCTCCTTCAAACGAGGTTTTTACTTTGGTCTTACTAAACACCTAAAAGCCACCTAAATAGATAGCCAACAGATGTATCGACCACGTAAAGTAGCACAGTGATAAAGGCTACCGCCACCAGTACGACGGCCGTATAGACTACAGTTTGGCGGCGATTGGGCCACACAACCCGCGAAAGCTCCATACGTACTTCCCTAAAAAACTTGAGTAGGTTACGGCCACCACTTGCAAGTCTAGCCATTAGGCTCATAACTATTCACTCCTAATTAAACGACTAGCGAGTCTCGCGATGAGTTGTGTGTGTTTTGCAGAATTTGCAATACTTCTTGAGCTCAAGGCGATCAGCCGTGTTGCGTCGGTTCTTACTGGTACGATAATTGCGCTGTTTGCACTCGGTGCAAGCTAAAGTAATGCCCACGCGCATATGCGTTGACACCTCACTTCCTAAATCATGTACTGAATATCAAGCCGGCACTTATAATGCGTCTTAATATAATGCCGGACATTATTAAAAGGCACAAGCACAACGCTAAAGCGTTGTGAGTAGGCTAACTCAAATAAGTTATCATAGCCGCTTTCTGATGTCAATGAGTAACGAAAAAATAGGGGCTGCCCGCAAGCATGGGAAGCCCCTCGCTACGATCTTTATTGTAGTTATTACACGAGTTTATTCAATAATCTCGGTAACAACGCCGGCGCCTACGGTACGGCCACCTTCACGGATAGCGAAGCGCACACCACGCTCTATGGCGATAGGTGTGATCAGCTCGATTTCAAGCGTTACGTTATCGCCAGGCATAACCATCTCGACACCTTCAGGCAGGTCAATTACGCCGGTTACGTCGGTTGTTCGGAAGTAGAACTGAGGACGATAACCGCTGAAGAATGCGGTATGACGGCCGCCCTCTTCTTTACGTAGGACGTAAACTTCTGCTTTGAACTTGGTGTGCGGCT
>JAAYGE010000164.1 GCA_012727835.1 Bacillota bacterium | reverse complement strand
TAATTAATATAAATAGAGGGGAGTAATTGTTTATGTATAGAAGGGCCAAGATTACCACAGTCATTATGTTGATTTTATCCGCTTTAGTATTTTTGACGGCCGTTTTCTATTTGGTGTTTAGTAATCGGTTGGGTATTTACCACTGGGGCTATGGGCTTCTATCGGTGGCTGTAATGCTCGTGTCCTTCAGCCTGTTCTCTATACACTTTCGCAACTTCTACGCCCTGTTTCTAGCTCCCCGTTGCCCCCGATGTGGCGGCGTGACCCAAGTTTGGGAAATTGAGATCAGAGGAAAAACCATTTTAGGCAGCGAAACATTCCCCCCTATTCTAGATCGCATCACTAAGTGTACCGAATGTGGCGGCGAACATCATCATATTTTCGCCAAATGGAATGAAGCCGGCACAACGGCTCCCATCGGTGTGAGCGACTCCTTTGCCACCATCATCCACGACCGGGCCTCGCGTATGCGTTTGCTGCGGCCGGCCATGACCGATGAGCAGATCGATAAACTCTTCTCCAAATGGGATTCCTACCCCAAGCAGCCGGAAACCAGCCGCGCCGAATGGGAGGCCACCCTAAAACGTCTGCAAGACGAAGCCCATACCAAGAACGTGGCCAGTGGCATGGTATTTCCTAAAGAGAAAAGATAAATCCAATCTTAATGCTATCCATACTCCAAAAAGGCAGTGGATACTGCTTGGGACCAGGAGTAAGCTCCAATAGTCCTACGCAGTATCCACTGCCCTTCCCTTTTCTATATATTCCTTAAGACGGGAGCGCTGCCCGCCCTTGTTGCAAAGCTCCCACTAGGGGAGCGACGGTGCTTGCAGTCCCCTCTTTCACTGTTGGCGCAGGCAGGCAATCTGAACCGTTGTTAACGGTCTAGGGGTACCGATCTGGTGGCTTATGGCGGTTACCTTAGCATAAAACTCCAGGCTTTCCATACGAAACTGGGCGGTTTTGATATCGGGCCCTAGGGTGAGGGCGCCATGGTTAGCCAGCAGTAGAGCGTTATGGTTCATAATATAGGGCTCGATGGAATCGGGCACTTCTTCTGTGCCGGGGGTGGCATAGGGTGCTAAGGCGACAGGGCCTACATGCACAATGGCTTCGGCGATCAGGGGCTCGTTTAAAGGCCGGCCGCTGACGGCGAAGCTGGTGGCATAGGGCGGATGGGCATGCACCACGGCTCCTACATCGGGGCGCCGGGTATAAACTCGCAGGTGCAAAGGCAACTCGCTGGAGGGACGCCCCTCCCCTGCCAGCACTTTGCCGGTGGTATCAACCAGTACCAACATCTCGGGGGTCAGTTCGCCTTTACTGACGCCGGTGGGTGTGGTAATAATGCGGTTCTCGTCTAAACGGGCCGAGATATTGCCATCATTGGCGGCTGCAAACCCCTGCTCATACAAGCGGCGTCCTGCCCAGCAGATGGCTTGGCGCAAACTGTGTTCCCTTTCCATACATGGGTTCTCCTTTCAATGTTTATATGGCGCTACATCCTCCGAAGTACGACTGGACTTCTAGCAACAAAACTTTGTTGCGGCTGCGGGATGCTGCTGTAGGCGTGATTGGAGCCTACTCCTGCGCCCTAAGCACATCCCACAGCCCTCCAGAATTAGTTCACATTTCACAACGGCTATCTAACAGATATAGCAAAATAGCTCGGGCCAGATACTCTCCCAACCCGCAGGAATAGATGGCTACTGGCGCGAATAACCAATTAGATGAAACCAGCTGACTCGAACTCATATATCTTGGAAGCGAGGCGATTTTTTTGAGTAAAGTGGCAGTCGAATTCAACCAGTATTACACCTACGACCAGCTGACGGAAATTCTTCACCAGTATCCAGAGCAATACCCCGAATTTTGCAGCCTAGAGTCTATCGGCAAAAGCTATGAGGGGCGCGACGTGTGGGCCATGACCGTCACCAACCAGGCCACCGGCCCGGCCGAACATAAGCCGGCCCTGTATGTGGATGGCAATATCCACGCCGGCGAAGTGACCGGTTCTATGGCTTGTCTCTATCTGATCGACTATCTGGTGGGCAATTACGAAACCGACCCCCGGATCAAGAAGCTATTAGATAAGCGTACTTTCTATATTATACCGCGGGTCAACCCGGATGGGGCCGAACTTTATTTGACCAGTCCCACCGCCTTGCGCAGCAGTGTACGCCCCTATCCCGATTGGCGTCAAGAAGAAGACCCGCCCGGATTACATCCGGAAGATGTGGACGGCGACGGCCAAATTCTACAAATGCGGGTGCGGGACGACGCCCGCGGCGCCTGGAAGGTGGACCCGGCCGATAGCCGCCTTATGTTGCCGCGTACCCCTTGGGATTTGGAGGGCCCCTTCTATCACCTGTTCACTGAAGGCATGTTACGGGATGAGCAGGGCCAGCTGTTACCGGAAGCCCGTTGGCCCTTTGCTATGGCCAGCACCAAATACGGGCTAGATTTAAACCGTAACTTCCCGGCGGGCTACAGCCCCCTTACGCCCGGTTCGGGCCCCTACCCTCTGTCGGAGCCGGAAACCCGCAACCAGGTGGAATTTATCAGCAAACATAAGAACATCGCCGGCGTGTTGCTTTATCATACCACTGGTGGCGTCCTTTTCCGGCCCCACAGTACCATGCCCGACAAAGACTTCCCCGGTAATGACGCCCAGATGTATGAAATTATCGGCAAAATGGGCACCGATGTTACCGGCTATCCGGTGGTCTGCTGCTATGGCGACGTCTGGTCGGGTGTGCTAGACGACTGGTGCTATGAGCAGCTAGGTCTCTTTGCCTTTACCCCCGAACTGTGGGATCTGGTGGGGCGGGCGGCGCCCGAATTAAAGGGTAAGCACATGCGCCGCATGACGCCAGAAGAACAGCACCAGTTGGATAGGGCCGTATTGCGCTGGTCCGACCGCGAACTGGGTGGCCGCGGCTTCGTGCGCTGGCGCAAATTCCAGCACCCGCAGCTGGGTGAAGTAGAGATTGGCGGTTATTCGCTGAAAGAATTCCGCCAGAACCCACCCCGTCACCTGCTGGAAGCCGAATGCCACAAAATTAACCAGTTTGCCCTTGCCTACGCCCTTGCACTACCGGAAGTAGCCATCGACCAGGTGGAGGTAAAGGAAGTAGCCACGGGCGTATACGATTATAACACGGTTGTATCCAACCATGGTTATTTCCCTACCAATATCAGCCACATGGCGCTGAAGCACAAGGCGGTGCGGCCTGATGCGGTACGCCTGCAACTGGCTCCGGGTATGACGCTGGTGAACTGCGAAGCAAAACAAGAGATCGGGTACCTGGCCGGTTACTCGGCAGTGCACCACGTGCGCTGGGGTATCGGCGATCCGGCCCAAGGTTCTCGGCGGGTACGTTGGACAGTAAAAGTTGATACCGACTCCCCGCGGCAAGTAACGGTTCAACTCACTTCTCAGCGCGGCGGAACTGTAGCGCAGCAGGTGGAGCTGCCTTAATCAATACAATGGACGTCCACCTGTAGGACCTGAGCCACATGGGGAATTGGACGCCGAAATGCGGGTGCGGTAACACGTCGTAGGGGCCGCCCGTTGGTCGGCCCGTTGGGTTGTTGGATAAATACCGCTGTTTCTAATTAAACTTTAGGAGGAATTAGTTTGCATAGGTTGCGCAAACCAATGCGAGCCAGATTGCTGGCCTTGGTAATGCTGACGCTGCTAACCATCTCAGCCGTTGCCTGCCAGCCGGCGTGGGTGCCAGCGGACATTTCAGAGGTCGAGATACAACACTTGCTCGAGCTTTACGAACACGAACAGATGATGTCCTGGGTCAAAGATTTGACCAGCGAAACCTACGGTGGCCGAGAAGCAGGTACCAAATATGAAGATTTGGCTGGCGATTACATAATCGATCTACTCCAATCCTTCGGCCTAGAACCTTGGCATGAAGCCGGCTTCGACGATTATCGGCAGCCCTTTTCTATCCCCGACAGTGAAGAACCGGCGGAAAATATCATTGCCGTATTGCCGGGCGAAAGAAGTGACAGGTTCGTGCTCATTGGCGCCCATTATGACCACATTGGCATTATAGACGGGGTGCTACACCCAGGAGCCGATGATAACGCGGTGGGCACAGCCGCTGTTCTAGAGATAGCGCGCATTTTCAGCCAAAGCCAATTAACTCCCCGCTATAGTGTGGTCTTCGTGCTATTTGGTGCGGAAGAGAAAGGCCTTATTGGTAGCCAAGTGGTGGCCAGGTATTTGCAGGAAAAGAAGATGACCGACAAGGTAGTCTTGCTTAACCTAGACGTGATTGCTGGCGTGAGCGGCGAGACCCTAGTGGTGTACGACAGTCGTTTCAAAGGCAACAAGATCTGGGCCAAGGTAGCCAAGGAAGAGGCAGAAGCCGGTGGGGTTAAAGCCAGCATCGAGGACCGCCTGGCCGGCGGCGTAGATAGTATGGCCTTTACCATGCACAGTATCCCGGCTATCACCCTGGTCTGGGGCAACTTAGGGGAGGAACACCCCCACCTGCACAAACCGACCGATACCTTTGAAAACCTGAACCCGGAAATAGTGGATACGGCCACCCGGGCTGCTATCCGCATCGCCTGGGCCTTTGCTAATTGATAGTTTTACGGCAGCTACTAGGTTTGCTAGCCGCACATACGAGGCCTGATGTCTATGATCAACTCCCTGTTGCTAGCTCTTGGGTGCAACAGCCCCCAGGGCATATGGGGCGCACCACCGGGGCGCCCCTACGAAACGTGTGGGATGCGGTCCATAGCCGCGATTTTGGGGCATGCGTAGAGGCCGCCCGCTGGTCGCCCCCTACTCCTTAGCCCCTATTTCTTTTGAACAGAAAAGGAGCTAGCCTTTTGTGGGCTAGCTCCTCTTATATTGGCAAATTACCTTAATCACGGCTATACACAACCTGACCGTTAATATAGGTCTGGAGGATGTGGCTGCGGATGCGGAAGGGGCAGCCATCCCAGATGGTGAAGTCGGCATCTTTGCCTGCCTCCAGGCTACCGACGCGATCGGCCACGCCGATATGCTCGGCCGCACCTAAGGTGTAGGCTCGCAGGGCACCGGCGGCACTCATGCCGGCCGCATGGGCCATGGCTATGGCCACACTGACATACTGAATCGGGAAGAAAGGATGGTCGGAAATCAAGCTCACCGACACGCCCGCCTTCTCCAGGATTCCGGCCGTCTCAAAGGAGATGGACTGGGTTTCCACCTTGGCCCGATTCCAGAAGGAGGGCCCTAAGTTGACCGGAATCTGTTTTTCAGCCAGGAAATCGGCCACAGCAGCGGCATCGGTGCCGTGCTCAATCTGAATCTTAATACCAAACTCTTCGCCTATGCGCACCGCCGTAACGATATCGTCGGCCCGGTGGGCATGCACTCGCAAAGGCACTTTGCCTTCTAAAACTTGAACCAGCGGCTCCCAGCGCAAATCTACTTCTGCGTTAGGATCTTTGGCCCGTTTTTCTTGGTAAGCTTTTGCTTCGTAGAGGGCTCCGCGAATGGCGGCTGCAACACCCATGCGGGTCCGCGGGAAAACACCGCGCATAATACCATAGGAGTTCTTCACGTTCTCGCCCAAGGCCGCTTTCATGCCGTTATAAGGAGCCAAAATCATATCATCGATAATATTTCCAGCTGTCTTAATTACACACATCTGCCCGCCGATGGCATTAGCCGAACCCGGAGCGACCTGCACGGTAGTTACACCACCCATGCGGGCATCGGCAAAACTGATGTGACGGGGGTTAATTGCATCGAGGGCCCGCACCTGCGGCGTGACCGGGTTGTTGCTTTCATTGCCGTCGTAACTAGCTTGACCTTCGCTTTCTCCCCACATGCCCACATGGGTGTGGGTGTCAACAAAGCCGGGCAAGATAACACGACCGCTACAATCGATTACCTCTGCCTTGGCCGGGATATCCACGTTGGCGCCAACGGCCACGATCTTAGCGCCATCAATTAGCAGCGTGCCCTGTTCGATAGAGGGCGCTCCCACCGGATGGATCTTAGCGTTAACAAATGCTTTCATCATTATTTGCCCTCCTCCCGCTCGTACACAATTTCTCCGTCAATCACGGTCAGTAGGCAGTGGGTTAATGGTTCGAAAGGATCGCCCGACCACATGGCCAGGTCCGCATCTTTACCTACTTCCAGGCTGCCGACCCGGTCGGCCACACCGATAATTTCTGCCGGGTTAATGGTAACAGCCTTGAGCGCCTCTTCTTCCGGCAGACCCTCTCGGATGCACAATCCAACAGCAATGCGGAAGTAGTGCTGAGGCACAATGTTGTGGTCGGTGATAATGGCCACCTTGCCGCCGGCCCGGGCAATGACGCCAGCGGTGGTGGGGGATATGTTCTTCGTTTCCACCTTAGCTCGCCGCCACACCGTTGGGCCAACACAAACGGGAATATGGTGTTTAACAATTTCCTCGGCTATCAGGTGGCCTTCCGTGCAATGCTCAATGGTGAAATCGATATCAAACTCTTTGGCAACCCGAATGGCGGTGAGTATATCATCTGCCCGATGGGCATGAATACGCAATGGTATCTCCTTGCGGATAACCTTGGCCATATTCTCCATCTTAGGGTCGAACTTCCAATCCTTATCGCCCCGCTCCTGCTTAGCCACATACTGCTGGGCCGAAAGCAAGGCTTCTCTTAGCAGTGCGGCCGCACCCATGCGGGTTGTTGGCGCCTTACCCTTACTACCATAATTGTTCTTCGGGTTTTCGCCTAGAGCTGCCTTCATCCCGGTAGGATATTTCAGCACCATTTTGTCCACAATGGTGCCACTGGTCTTCATGGCGAGCATCAGACCGCCGATAATGTTGGCAGAACCGGGCATGGTCTGGACCGTGGTTACTCCGCCCTTGCGCGCATCGGCAAAGCCCACGTCGGCCGGGTTGATGCCGTCGAGGATATTAACATGGGGCACCACCGGGTTGGTAGACTCGTTAATATCGGCACCTTCCCAGCCTAACCCTTCCTCCCAACCACCCACGTGGGTGTGAGCGTCAATGAGGCCTGGGGTAACAATAGCGCCCTTAGCATCAATAACATGTGCTTCCGCTGGGATATCAATGGCCGCACCTAGGGCGACAATCTTGCCGTCGGCTAGCAGAATGCTGCCCTGTTCGATCACACCATTGGTCACGGTATAGATCTTGGCATTAATAATTGCTAACAAGTGATGATAACCTCCCTTACATGTCATAGCTAACGCCGAACCTAGCGCGTTAGTACCTTAAAACTACTTCTTTTCTGAAGGCTAAATTCCTGCCAGGCGAATATTTATGGAATCTACCGAGAACAGCAAAAATAAGGCGCGCCAGCCGTTACCTAGTAACCGCCGGCGCGTCCGACCGCCATTTACTGTTCCAACAAAATAGCATAGATCTCATTCTTGTATTGAATTAGCACCATATCATCACGGGCGCCAAGCATTTGGGTGCTATTCGGCTCGCCGTAGAAAGGGAGTTCATAGGCTTGGGCTACCTGCCCCGGCTGCCACTGGTAAAGGATCCCCTGTGTACTGTTAAGAAAAACTAGGGAATTATTCACCTCCGGCACCCGGCCGAACTCAATATCCTCTAACACTTCCTGGGCCAGCCGGTCGTGCTCCAGCAGGTAAACCTTGTTATCGCCATCCGGTCCCCCCCAACCGGCCATAAACCAACAGGCTCTGTCGTCTAAGGCCCCTATAGCCACTACCGGTGCCGGGTGTTCCAGTTCCCGTAATACTGCTCCGTCAGGGGCAAGCAAGGCGACCACCCCATCATAGTCGTGGCTGAGACCACCAATCCAAATGCCATCCTGCCCTACGCTCACCGAGCAGATGCGATCTTCCATCGGAATATGATAATCCCAGACCAGCTGGCCGGTCTCCATGTCGAGAGCAATAAGTCCCCGAATAGTGAGACCATAGGCCCCGAGCAAACCATCACCCAGATCGACAAGCCGCTCTTGTGAACCGTACGTCTCCAACACAAAGATTTCTTTGGGCCCCCGCGGTTCAGGCCGATAGATCCCGCGTTTTTCCCCTTCTGCATCAAGATAGGTGATAAAACGCCCCGCCTGATCGTAGCCCAGCAGTACCACCCCATCTTCTCGCAACAAGCAATCGAACCACCCCTCGGCTTCGGGAAGCTGGGGTAAGACTAGAGTGCCCCCATCGGTTTCCAGCCGAATTTCCTCCGCTTCCTTATGAAAAATGGCATCAGGGCAAAAACCATAGGGAGTTACTTTCTCCAAAACATCTCTCTGTAAAACCGTTCCCGTTGCCGGATCAAGAATTGTGCGAGAAAAAGCAGCGACGGGCCCCTGGCGGTCAAAATAGCCGAACATAAAGCCTTGGGGATGCTCGGTGAGCACATGGTTAAAATACTGCCCCTCACTACTTAGCCGATGCCGCCAAACTACCGTCGCCCGCGGGGCTGTGGTGCGGCTTTCCCGTCCCCAGACGATATCATCGGGAAGAGAAATAATGGGCCCCGTCGATCCGTTAGGCCGCCGGCCACAGGCGGTAACTACTACTAATATCAAAAAGCAGACAGCGATAACCTTGATCTTCATGTAATCACCCTTGAATGCTATGCGTCAACAGTTCTTTTTGTTATCCTATACTCCACGAAAGGCAATACACCTTCTACCCCTGCCGAAATTTTAGGGCCCGAAAACAAGAAAGCTCGCGCCCGGTACATTGGGCGCGAGCTCCTATTTTGCTACAGTAATTCCTGTCCCAACTCCCAAAGTCCATCCACATCCCGCCAGAAGCATAGACCGCAGGGTGGTTGTTGCTGGGGCTGGGCCTGCCGTCGCCTAACCCAGCCCCTCCGTTGGTTCGGCTCAAAGGGTACCACTGGTGGCAACAGCTGGGCTTCTAGCCAGAAGTTGGTCATTTTCCCCACCCAGAGACTATAAAAATACAGCCATTGGCCTGGTCTCATTTCCTGGTCTACGAAAGATTCGCGGGCCCTGTAGACTAACCGCCATAAGCATGAGCGCAGCTGACGGCTGACCGCGCTTAACTCCTCGCCTACTACCCGCAGAGAAGCAGCAGAAAGGACCGGTAAAGCCAAGCGATAGGTGCTAGGATAGAAGGGCTTATCTTTTTCCTCCACATAGGCATGAAGTTGCCTCAGAGGTTCTTGCGTATAGAGTAACAATTCTCCTTCCGCATCAGCACTTGCTAAAGTTGCTCGCACCGCCCGCTGACTGATTACCTGACGCACCATCCAGCCGCTTTCATAGGGCCCTCCTTGCAGATGAACCACTCCGTTGTCCGGATTGAGCCGAAGAAAGCTAAGCAGCACCGTTTGCTCCTGCTGGGCAGCGCTTAAATCTACGGCGGCCGCATCTAGCTCTAGTAGTTGCAAAAAGTGCAACGACCCCACATGCCACAGCAGCCAACCTACCAACAGACTAGGAGCCGCCTGTTCCCAGTCGGCATCGCCCTTAACAGGCTGCCAGACTTGCCGCAGCTTGAAAAGAGAACCAGCAAGCTGTTCGGCTTCTAAAGCTATTGCCTTGCATAGCTCAGCGCTCCAACTCCACGTTGCAGTGATCGGACTGGGCTGGGTGGCGGTCCCGGGACGCCGACTGGCCACTTGCAGGCGAAAGGTTCTATCGGCGTCATAGTCGATGACCACCCTACCAATAGATGCTTCACTACTTACCAATGAATTTAGAAACGCATCACTCACTGGCTCTCCCCCCTACTTCAAGCTTTAGCAAATTGGCTACCGGCACTGTAACCACTTTTCCGTCAAGGACCACTTCTGCTACCCTCAGCCGGGCACCACTAGCAATTTCTAGCCTTCCCGGGGGTAGGTCGACCACCTGCCCCACCTGATCACGGTACGGTCGCCTCAGCACCCGCACCCAATCACCCACCTGCACTGTCCCCGATGTAGCTTCGCAAGCTGGCAATTTCTGCGGCCATTTGTCTAAGCAAACCACCACTTCTGGACGCACCAATCCGGCTCGAATTTGGGTTTTACCGCTCATCGAGGCATAGCGGCCCTGTAAACTGGCCAACTCTTGCCATACAAAGCTGCTTATACTGGCGGCATCGAAGCGCTCTGTTAGCATGACCGGCATAAGCACTTCATCATCTCCCGTCATGCCGGGCCTGCTATGGCTGCCCATGTATGCGACCAAAGTGTCGTAGTTGATATGCCCCACCACCAAGCCGGCGCAGCCCACCGCGGCAGCTGCCCGCAGTAGGTCTAAGGAGGCAGTCCGCCCAGCCACGACTATTTTCCCCTGCCACTCAGCGGTTGCAGCACCCACCGGGAGTTCTTCGTCGGCCTCGGCGGCCAGCAAAATTTCACCGCCGCTTTCTGCACCTACGCCATAAGCGCCGGTAATAACATGGGCATAGGCTTCTATCTCAACCCCCTGCTGCTTAATAACCCGCTTCACCCGTCCTGTGAGATAGGCCTGCAGTATATTGCGAGATCGCACAGGCACAATAGTAATGATACCATCCCGGTAGGACTGGACGCGGCCGTAAATAGGTGACACTACGGACTTCGGTATCACCCCTGGGCTCATTACCAACACCTGCCCCGGAACCACAATACGGCCCGGATGTACACGTAAGGCAGCCACCAATCCCAGCTTGGAGATTTTCGCTTCCTTAACCAAATCGATGACGACTGGCTGATCATCTCCGAGTGGCATCGGTTGCCGTACATACACCATACCTTGGCTGTTGGACACAAGAGCGACATAACCACTGGTTGGCGACACTGATTGTTTCGCCTCTCCGAACAGCATGGAACTAGCTAGCGGTTCTCCTTCCTCGATCTTATCACCAACGGAGCGAAGCATGTGCTTAGACAGGTCCTCGGGAGCAATATCTAAATGACGCGCTGCTGGCACTCTAACTAAGTCCCCAGGAATATAGTCTAGCTCAGCAACCACATCGGTGGCATGCACCCAATCCCCTTCTTGCACCTTAACTGTTCCGTGATAAGGCAAAAGGCGCGTGCGACGAATAAAATTAACGGGCAAGGTCGGCCACCTCCTTTGCACTCTGCTCCAGTTCGCTTAACGTATAGGCACCCAAAGAGAGCAAAGTTTGTTTGGTCAGTGCTTGCTGCTCTGCTAAAGATAATTCCTCTCCCCAGCGGCCACGGGCATCGATTATTACCCCTACTTCGCCACCAGTGACTTCTCGCTCCCATACGTGCCCCGCCCCCGCGCCGAAGTCAAAGCCGCCGGCGGCCTCCACCCGCAGAATTGCCCGCTCATTTCGCCCCAGGGGCCAAATGAGCACCTCACCTCGGCGAACCACCGCCTGCCGCACTCCTTCTGCGGTGCGCAAAGTGCACTGGGCGGCTACTACACCTGGCTCATGGCTTGGGGCAGAGACCAAACTAATGCAGGGGCCCAGCGGTACAAAGCAATCCCGCTCCAGCACTTGCAAGGCAATTTCTGGTTCGCTCTCCGAGAGCACCCCCAGGTGGGGCATCATAAAGATGCTGTCCACGGCCAAGAAGGTATAACCCAAGGGAGCAAAGGCATCAATTAGCATGGCGGCAGCTTGGGCTCGGCGTGGAGCATGGGAGAGCACACCCCCGCTACCAACCACTAGCCCAATGCGTTGCATATCCAGCAACTGCTGCCTTTCTTTGGTGATAATAGCCTGAGCGTCTTGCGACAGTAAGGCCCTCTGTATCTCACTGGGCGCCTTGTTTAACGACTTCACCAACGAAACGTGGTGCTCTAGCGACAGGCGTAAGGCTTCCCTGGCTAAAGCCTGCTCTATGAGCAAATCCAGCTTGGTGGCTGGAACGCTGGTGGGGAAGAGCAACTTATCCATCACCTGATCTTTTAGCCAGCTAGCATCCACCGCAAAGGGCAGCCAGCGCATGATGTTCTCTACCCCTGCCAGTTCCAGCACGTTACCGATACTATAGCTCATGCCCAAGTTGGCACTTACCGTTCGGTTAAACTCCCCCTCTATCACCGAGAAAATGTCGGTGGTGGCACCGCCGATGTCGGCGCCCACAATTTCTAAATTATCTCGCTCCGCCAGACGGGTCATTATCCGCCCAACCGCCAGCGGCGTGGGCATTACCGGCTGACTAACACTTTCTTTCAGTTTGGGATACCCGGGAGCCTGGGCCATCACATGGGTGAGGAATAGATCGTGAATAGCTTCCCGTGCTGGTTCTAAATTTTCCTTATCAAAGCTGGGCCGTATGTTAGACACAATGTGCAGGTCGAAATCTTCGCTGAGGGTATCCTGGACCAAAGGGCGACCATTAGGGCACCCGGCATAAATCACGGGCAAAGGATAGCCCTCGCCAAAACGGGGCACCGGACGCGCCGAATTGAGTAACTCGCAGAACTCCACAATGAAATGAACATTGATGGCACTATCGATGCCACCAGCCAGTAGCACCATATCGGGTTTGGCTTTACGTAAAGCCTCCATCTGTTCAAACAAAATGCGTCCATCGTCAGGTGAAAAGACATCCATTATTAGAGCGCCAGCACCAAGGGCCGCCTTTTCCGCACTTTCGGCAGTCACGAATTTAGAAAGGCCGCAGACAATTACCTGCTACCCGCCACCGGCACTGCTGGTAGCTAGAAACTGGGTCGTTTCTAAGGGCCTGCTAATCTGGCTTATAGCATTATGTACTCCCACCATCACATCTTCATCGGGTTTTTCCACCGTGGTGGGGGCTTCGCCCCGCTGGGTCACCCGGTAGCCATCCTCTCCTCGTTCAATCAGAATAGCCTTGGTGGTGGTGCTGCCTACGTCTACGATCAAGAAGGCCTTTTCACTCATACAATCCCTCCCCTACTAAGCGGCTTGCACCGTCGTTTCTGACTCCTCTTCAACATTAACCTTAAAGTAGACAAGTAATGATGAGGCCAGGAGCATGGCACCGGCTATGAAGAGGCTGGTATTATATGAAACCTTGTCGCCAAAGGCGCCGGTTGCCAAGCTAGCAATCGGCACCAAACTCTGGGTGATGAAACTACGAAAGACGGCCACCCGCCCCATATACTCAGAAGGAACGGCCGCCTGATATATGGAGGTGTTGGACACGGCCAACGCGGGCCGGGTAATGCCGATGGCGGCGATAAAGAATACCACCATAAACAGGCTACGACTGTACATTAGCCCTAAGGTGAATAGGCCACTGCCGGCCAGGGAAAGCACCAGCACTTGTTTCTTGCTGAAGCGCAGCACAAAGCCAGTCAGCAACATGGCGGTAATGATGGAGGCAAAAGAACTGACCGAATCTAACAATCCATGCTCCTCAGGGCCAAAGAATAGCTGATTCTTAAGAATTAAGGGCCAAACTATGTTGAAAACGATATTAGACATATTCACCAGCAACATGGCTGAAGTTTGGTAAATTATCCAGCTGTTTTGGCGCACATAGGCCCAACCGGAGGCCAATTGCTCTCGCATTGATGCTCTCTGATCTGGGGGCGAAATATGTTCTTGCACACGCACCGTGGATAGCAAAATGGCAGATGCCAGCAGGGTTAAAGCATCGATACCAATTACGGCGGCAGCCCCCAATTTAGCGTAGGCTAGCCCGCCGGCCGCCGGACCGACCATCATGGCGATACGCATGGCCAGGTCTTGGGCGCTATTGGCTTGCGGCAGTTGCTGACGAGGTACCAAGGTAGGCACAAAGGCGATAAGGCAGGGGTTATAAAAGACACGGGCTAAAGAATGGAAAAAGGAAAAGGCATATATGTGCCACACGGCTACCGACCTTGTTAGCAGAACAAGCACCAGTAGCAAATCGATTGCAGAGCGAATGATATCGGAGATGATCAGCATGCGCCGGCGGCTAAAGCGATCGATTATGGAGCCGGCTATGGGGGCCAGCAATAAGTTAGGCAGCATGCTCAAAGCAAAGGTAATGCCACGAGATAAAGTCGAATCGCTCAATTCCATAAGCAGCCAGGTGAGAGCCACACCAGAAAAGGTGTTACCAAAGGTGGTAATAAACTGCCCTAGCCAAAAACGTCTAAAATTGGCTGAAGCCAACGGGTGTTCTCGTAGCTTAGCTAACATCATTTCACTCCTTTTAACGTATTCCGATGACCATTACCTTCTAAACACCAGCTAGCTTTCTTAGTTAGATGATCAAGGTAGTTACTATTATTCTATCTAATCAACTTTTTTTATCTATTAACACTCTGTAACCCTTTCGTCACTATTCTGTAACCTTTCTGCTAATGTAAGGCTCCTCAGCTAGGGCGGCCATTTTGGGCTTTATATTGGGCGACTTGACTGCTCCAACCACTTTGATCATGTCCGCTAACCAATCTCTAAAGGGACAAAAAATATCGGCGTTCTGCCGATAGAAACACGGATTTGGCTCCCCAGCGGCCTCCTTAAGCTATCTCAAATTACGTGTATGGGATTGGGCGTTCCACATCTTGAAGATAAGATAACCATGCAACGCTAAACCAACAAAAGCCCAAATGTAGTTGCGTAATAACAAATTCGGCTACCACGTATGCTATAGCAAAAATTACGTAGACGATACTCATGAGGCGAGCCTTACTCATTAACCAACACCCTTCAATACGGGCAAGATTATAGCCCTAATTACCATGCGCTTGACAGCTCTAGGATACTCGCCCATAATTTAATACAAATCTAAAAAATGGAGTAGATTGATGAGAGAAAATGCTTCTGATATAACCCAAGGTGGCATTTTTAAGAAACTACTACTGGTAGCGTTGCCGATTATGGGAACGCAGCTGATGCAGATGACCTATAATCTGACCGATATGTTTTGGTTAGGACGCTTGCCCAATTCGGTAACGGCGGTGGCGGCTAGTGGTCTGGGGGGAATGTTTCTCTGGCTCAGCGCGGCCTTCTTAATGATCGGACGTATGGGTTCCGAGATTGGCACATCGCAGAACTTGGGTCGGGGCGATGTAGAGACTGCCCGCGGATACGCGGAAAACTCCACTCGCATGGGCCTCGTTTTAGGTGTTCTGTACGGCTCGACCTTGCTGGCCCTGGCTGGCCCGCTCATTTCCCTATTCCGGGCTGTCTCTTA
>JAAYGE010000163.1 GCA_012727835.1 Bacillota bacterium | reverse complement strand
GTCAGCTCGGAAGCGAACTATCGGGCGGCTGCTGAATTAGCGCTACACCTGCCGCCTGTAGAGCTGGAGGAACAAAGCGCGTCGCTGTTCCTTTGGACCCGCGATGGGGAGGATAAACCCCTAGGTGCAGCCAGCGTCCGTTTGGGTGATGCCACCTACGATTTAAAGCAGGTGGCCTACGTTAATCAGGATGTCTGCAGTATGAGTGTGCTGGTGGTGCCGGATGTCAACTATTGTCAGTGGGTGAGCAACGACGACAGTCTGCAGTTCTGGCATCAGCTGTGTTTTGAAACACCCAACTGGCACAAATTACTGAATGTACACGAGCTGGTGGCTAGAAATACGCCGCCGGAAGTGAGTTGGTCTGCTAGCCGGGCCGATGGTTATGCAGAACTGCGCAATGCGGCAGCCCTCACCATGTTCATCGGTGTGTTTGTTAGTTTTCTCTTCTTCATAGCTAGTGGTAGCCTGCTTTACTTTAAACTGTTTACTGAAATTGACGTGGATAAGAGGCAGTTCACCACCTTGCATGACATCGGTATAACTAGGCGGGAGAAATTGCAGATTATAAACCGAGAGTTGGGAATTCTCTTTTTCTTACCCGTGGCCATCGGTGCCCTGCACACCGCCTTTGCTATGAAAACCTTATCTAACCTAGCACCGCAGCTGCAGGTGATAGGGGGAACCGCCGTGGTGGCCGGGATTTATGCAGTACTACAACTGATATATTTCCTTTTAGCCCGTAGGGCATATCTGAAGCAATTACAGAGCTAATACACCTAAGCAGGAAGGGAAGAGACGGAATGAAGAAGCGTATCGCCATCGGGGTCCTATTGGTAGCCGCAGTAGCAGCTATTGTATATTTCTATGGCCCCACCATTTACCCCATTCTTACTGACCGGGCCAACTTAGAAGCCTTTCTAGCCGATGCGGGCATCTGGGCTCCCCTAGTCTTTGTAGTGCTGATGGCGACCCAAGTGGTAGTGGCTCCCTTACCCGGTTTGGTTGTGGGTCTGGCGGGGGGGTATATTTTCGGTGCCGTGCGAGGTTTTCTCTTAAATATGATGGGCTTTTTCCTGGGTGCCATGATCGCCTTCGGGCTGGCCCGCTACTTCGGAAAACCCTTGGTGCATCGGCTTTTGGGCGATCGCTATGATTCGCTTTTAGCTCGCCTGCGAGGGAGGCGAGGAGCGCTAATTATTGCCTTTGTTTTTCTCTTCCCCTTTGCCCCTGATGACGGGGTTTGTTTTTTGGCAGCGCTTACGCCCATCCGGGCCTGCCTGTTCGCTTTACTGGTATTCGTTTTTCGCACCCCCGGTTTGTTGGCCTCCAGCCTAACCGGTGCAGGAGTAATCGATATGCCGGAAGAGGCTTGGATAGCGTTGGCAATTTTGGGTGGCATCCTAGTGCTGCTGGCTTGGCGCTATAAGGATAGGCTCCAGCAGTGGGGTATCCGCATTCTAGATTATATTGATACCATTTAGCTCTGCGTCTGCTAAGCGTGGTCGCGTACTTTGCGGCCACGCTTTTTGGCGCCCTTTAGCCAGCTTTTCTTAACTGAAGCTCAAGCCATAGCCTTTACATAGCCCGGGACTAATTACATTATCTCCATATTCCTTGCTTACCACCTATGTTATGATAGTGTAGTTACAGCAATAGGAGGTGGCAACTTGCGAGATAAACGAGTATTTGTAGTAGTATCTTTAATCATAGGTCTAATAGGTATCAGCTGGTATTTAGGGTTACAGCTCAACCAAGCGCAAACGACGCGAGGCGTTACCTTTGCCGAGTATTACCGGATAATGCTCAATAGCCTCCGCGCGGGAACCGCGTCCCTCCAAGAATACTTAGAAACCCGTAGCGATGCCGCCCTCAGGCAGGCCAATGTGGAAATCGCTACCGTGTCCAATGTGGCCCGCCCCCTGGTGCGATTGGTGCCCAAGGGCATGGATGGGCCTTGGTCCCGCTTTATGCGTAACGATTGGGGCATGATCACTAAATCTATCGATAAATTAAATGAACGGGTGCGCTATTTTACTGTCGCCGGGTTATCGGAGGATGATCTGGTTTACGTAGAGACTTTAATCGGGGAATTAAAGGAAATAATTAAGGCTATGGATGCGCCTATAGTGGCCGATGGTGACGCCCCTGGGGTTCGTCTACGCATGGACGAAGTAGAGAAAATGAGCAAAATGGTCCAGAAAACGGTGGCTTTAGCTGAAAGCTACTTACTCAACGGAGTGCCCCCCCATGTGGCGGAAGAGGCTAAGCTCAGCTGGGAAGACGCCGTTACGATTGCCCGCAGCGAGTTGAGTTTGGACGAAAGCGAATGGCAGCTGGTGGACAAAGAATCGGCTACCATTGCCTTGCGGGTGGGCCATGACTTCTATAACTTGCGCTTTAAGCCCACTTCCCAGGTTGCCGGCAATAAGAAGGAATTGTTGGTGGGTGTGCATCGTCAAGAGGGGCGGCTGGTTTTGGTAGAGTGGAAGCAGCCGGTGGCTAAGAATGCTGAAGCGGTGAGTCCCGAAGAGCTGGAAGCTTGGGCCCTGGAGGCCACCGCCTCGCTGCCGGGGGATAAGCTGGTTTTTGAAATTTACCAAGCGGAGGGAGAACACCCCTGGGCAGTGGTGGTACGCACTGTGAACGATATTCCCGTACTCACCGACTACGCCATCGTCAGCTTCGAGGCCACAACCGGTGAATTACTGAAGTGGGAAAACCATAATTGGGGCACTCAACTAGGCAGCTGGCAGGCTACCATACCGGTTATCGATGTGCTGCCACGCCTGGCTAAACAGATCAACGTTACCGAGATGAATGGCTTTTCCGACCATGGTTTGGCCGTTGTGCGATCTACCATCACCGATCAACCCACCCTGTGCTATTG
>JAAYGE010000162.1 GCA_012727835.1 Bacillota bacterium | reverse complement strand
CCAGGTTAAGTATCCCCAAGGTGCCGAACTGATACTGATAAAAGCAATTACCGGTCGAGAAGTACCGTTTGGAAAACTGCCGGCAGACCTGGGTTTTATTGTTAATAATGTGGGTACGGCGGCTGCTATAGCTGAAGCGGTTACCAAGGGTAAGCCCTTAATGGAGAGGGTTGTAACCGTGACCGGTTCCATGGTGGAACGCCCGCAAAACCTGAATGTGCGTATAGGTACTCCCTTTAGCGACGTGCTTGAACAGTGCGGGCTTAAGGGACAGCCGGGGAAAGTAATCCAGGGCGGCCCCATGATGGGGATTACACTGGCTGATATGCGGGTTCCGGTTACTAAAACTGATACCGGGATTATAGTGCTGTCGCCTCAGGAAGCAGCACCGTTTGATCGAGGGCCATGTATTCGCTGTGCCCGTTGTGTTGACGTTTGTCCTATAGGTTTACAGCCGGTGTTCATATCTCAGTATGTGGAAAGGGGCATGCTGGAGCAAGCAGAGGCTTACCACGTGCTTGAATGCCGAGAGTGTGGTTGCTGCTCCTTTATTTGCCCTGCGAGAATACCGTTGCTGCAAAATATTCGTTTGGCTAAAAGTTCTCTATTGGCCAAACAGCGTACGTAGGGGGGAGAGCAATGGAACAGAAAAAGTTGCTGATGACTTCATCTCCTCACCAGCACAGCCGTGAGGATACTAGTAGGATTATGCTTGAGGTGCTGATGGCGCTAGCACCGGCCGCTACTTTGGCAGTCTTCTTTTTTGGCTGGCGAGCTTTGGCACTCATGTTAGTTGCGGTAGGGGTTGCAGTGGCTACCGAGGCGGTGATTCAAAAGCTAAGCGGCCGCCCCATTACTATCCGCGATTACAGCGCTGCTGTAACTGGTTTGCTCCTAGCTTTTAGCGTACCGGCCGGTTTGCCTTTATGGATGGTGGCGGTAGGCTCCGCTTTTGCTATTGCCATAGGTAAACACGTATTTGGAGGATTAGGCAATAACCCTTTCAATCCAGCTTTGGTAGGTAGAGCCGTCCTGCTAGCCTCTTGGCCTGCCCAGATGACCACCTGGGTGGCGCCTTTCACCTTCTTAACAACTGCCACACCTTTGGGAGGTGGCGCGAAGCCAGCCTATGGCTCCCTATTCTTAGGTGCCATTCCCGGTAGTTTAGGTGAAACATCAGCTCTCGCTCTGATAATCGGGGGGCTATATTTGCTATGGCGCGGCATCATTGATTGGTATATTCCTGTCGGTTACATTGGTGCCGTTGCAGTTTTTACCTTGGTCTTTGGTGGCGATCCCCTCTTTCACGTTTTAGCCGGCGGTCTGTTACTAGGAGCCTTTTTCATGGCTACCGATCCGGTCACCTCGCCCATGACTAAGCGTGGCCGCCTAATTATGGGTATCGGCTGCGGGCTTATTACCAGCGTTATTCGTTTGTGGGGCGGTTATCCGGAAGGCGTAACTTACGCAATTTTGATCATGAACGCTCTAACGCCACTGATTGATCGCTATGTTCGACCGGTGAGATTCGGAGCGGCTTCAAAATAGGGTCACTGCTAAATCAAGGAGGTGTGAGCAGTGAATTTCATGAAGGAATTCAGTAAGGGATTAGTTAAGGAAAACCCGACTTTCGGCCTTTTGCTGTGTATGGGCCCCACGTTAGCCGTCACTACCGCAGCCGTCAATGGTTTAGGCATGGGCTTGGCAACTGCAGCGGTGCTAACGGCCTCTAATATGTTAATTTCGTTAATCCGCAATGTGGTTCCAAATAAGATTCGCATTCCTGTTTATGTGGTAGTAATTGCTACCTTTGTTACCATTGTGGATATGGTCATGCAGGCTTTTGTGCCCGACTTGCATAAGGTACTAGGTCTGTTTATCCCGTTAATTGTTGTCAACTGTATTATTCTACAACGGGCGGAGGCCTTCGCATCCCAGAATAATATCTTAGATTCGATTGCTGACGGTCTAGGTATGGGCTTAGGCTTTACCGGAGCTTTGACTCTGCTGGGTAGTATTAGAGAGATTTTGGGTGCTGGCAGCCTTTTTGGCGTGCAACTGTTTGGCTCCGGTTTTCAACCGATGCTAATTATGATCTTGGCTCCAGGGGCTTTCATTACCCTAGGTTTGCTTATCGCTCTGCTTAACTATCTACGTGGTCGGCGTACCGCGTAAAGGGAGGCAATAATTATGGGATCTAATTTGCTTATCATATTTGTTGGAGCCATATTAATTAATAACTTTGTGCTCTCCCGGTTCTTGGGGATCTGCCCCTTTTTGGGAGTTTCTAAGCAGGTGGAAACGGCTGTCGGTATGGGGCTGGCCGTCACATTTGTCATGACTGTTTCTTCAGCTGTTACCTGGGTGGTTTATACCTATATATTGGAGCAATTTGGCTTAGTTTATCTACAAACCATAGTATTTATATTAATCATAGCCGCCTTAGTTCAGTTTGTGGAAATGGTTATTCTCAAGTCGAGCCCGACCCTTTATCAGGCGCTCGGTGTATATCTGCCTTTGATTACAACCAACTGTGCTGTGCTTGGTGTTACTATCCTTAACATCGATAGTAAATATAACCTGTTGGAATCCATGGTGCATGGTTTCTCTGCAGCCCTTGGCTTTACTTTGGCTATTGTAATCTTTGCTGGTATTCGCGAACGTTTGGCCCTTGCCGATATTCCCAAGCCCTTCGAAGGCTTCCCTATAGCATTGATTACAGCTAGTCTGCTTTCGATTGCTTTCCTTGGTTTCCAAGGCTTGCTCTAGGGTGGAGGTGAATAAGTATGAGTCAGTTTGTTAGTGCCGTCGCTATCCTAGGTGGCTTTGGCATCTTGCTCGGTGGGCTTTTGGCCTTCGCAGCGAAGATATTTGCCGTCGAAACGGACCCCCGAGTAGACGAATTGCTGGGTGTACTACCGGGTGCCAATTGTGGAGCTTGTGGCTATCCTGGATGTAGTGGTTATGCGGAAGCTATCGCTCAAGGTGCGCCTACCAATTTATGCCCTGTCGGTGGCGCTAGCGTAGCGGCCAAGGTGGCCTCCATTATGGGAGTTTCGGCTGAGACAATGGATCGTCAGGTTGCTACCGTTCATTGTCGTGGTGGCAAGGAGGAATGTGGCATCCGTTTCCAATACGCGGGTGTGCCTACTTGTCAGGCCGCTCAGGCGGTAGGCGGTGGCGACAAGCTTTGTTCTTATGGTTGTCTAGGTTATGGCGACTGTATGCGTGCTTGTAGCTTCGGTGCTATTAGCATGAGTGACAATGGATTGCCGGTAATTGATGAAGACAAGTGTACCGGCTGTGAGCAATGTGTGCTGGCCTGTCCCCGCAATATTATCGGAATGCGACCAGCTACTGCTTTGGTGCAGGTAAGATGTCTTTCCGAAGCTAAGGGCAAGGAAGTACGCGCTATCTGCAGTACAGGCTGTATCGGCTGCCGGCTTTGTGAGAAAGCTTGTCCCTTCGATGCCATCCATGTAGAGAATAACCTGGCGAGCATAGATTACAGCAAATGCCGTAACTGTGGCTTATGTGTGGCCAAGTGCCCTACTAAATGTATCGTTGGGCAACTGGAGAACAGGCCTAAGGCTTTTATCGGCGATGAGTGCATCGGTTGCACTATCTGTAAGAAGGCCTGCCCAGTAGATGCTATCAGCGGTGAGTTGAAGTCTAAGCACAGTGTAGATTCGGATAAATGCGTTGGCTGTGGTGTCTGTGTAGAGAAATGCCCTAAGAAGACTATAACTATGCAGTAAGCACCCAATGGAAAACCGCTCTAATTGGAGCGGTTTTCTTCTATTAGCTGTGTTAAAATATAGGATGAGCACTTTATTTGGAAAAGGGGAGGTTCATGTGCGCCGAGGAAAGAGCGGTTGGTTACTCGTCTTCTTTTTAGTGGTAGGTTCATTTATAGGCAGCTTATTAGGACAAGCTTTGGGCGGCATAGCTCCTTGGCTCAATCTGTCTAGTCAACCTTACGGTATTAATCCCCCCCTTGTTCTCAGTCTTGATATTTTCACTCTAACTTTTGGATTTACTATGCGTTTAACGGTGGCTGGGGTGCTAGGGCTAATCTTGGGCCTTCTTCTGTATAAACGGCTATGAAAGAATTGATTTTGGCCTCCGCATCACCGCGCAGAAGCGAACTGTTACAGCAAATTGGTTGGCTGCACCAAGTTAGACCTAGCAATTTTAGGGAAGCCACTAGTGCCCCTGACCCCCAGTCGTTTGTATTATATAATGCCTTAGGGAAGGCTAGAGAAGTAGCTGCCCGGTATCCTCAGGATCTAGTCTTAGGAGCGGACACAGTTGTGGTGCACGCTGGAAAGCTATTAGGTAAGCCTAAGGACCGTCAGGAAGCGGCCCGCATGTTACGTGCCCTCTCTGGCCACTGGCACGAGGTTTTTACGGCGGTAGCCCTAATAGATGGTGCCAGTGGGCAAGAAGTTAGTGACGTGGTACGCACGCGGGTGCATATGAGGGAGCTTTCGGCGGATGAAATAAGCCGTTATTTATCCACCGACGAACCCTATGATAAGGCTGGTGCCTATGGTATCCAGGGGCAGGCTGCTATGTTTATCGATAGGATAGATGGCTGTTATTTTAATGTGGTTGGACTGCCACTCAGTAGGGTAGCTGAGTTAAGACGGCAATTGGAAGCTAGCAAGTGTTAGGCATCATTGACTAAATTGCCCCCTGGTTTGTGGAGAGTGGGAGGTAAGTGGATGCCAAAACCGCTGCTGATTAAGGAGATGGCAAAGCAGGAGAGACCTAGAGAGCGCATGTTGCGTTTAGGGCCCCGAGAGTTGAGTAACGCCGAGTTATTGGCCATCATTTTAGGTACCGGCGTGCGAGGCGAGTCGGCCCTGCACTTAGCTAATCGTCTACTCACTCGTTTTGGTGACATTCGTGGCCTTTTGGAGTTGTCTACCGACGAATTGCAGAAGGAGCCCGGTATCGGCATTGCTAAAGCCTGTCAACTGGCGGCAATTTCCGAATTGGCGGTGCGCATCGCGGAAAGCCGTATGCATGAAACCGTCATTCGCCGACCGGAAGATTTAGCTCTATTCTTGATGCCTTATTTCCAACAACTATCCCAAGAAGAGTTCGTGGTGGTATTATTGGATACCAAGAACAAGGTTATTTCCAAGCGGACGATTTTTCGCGGCAGCCTTAATGCGTCTATCGTTCACCCGCGGGAGGTATTCAAATACGCCATCAGACATAGTGCAGCTGCTATCTTAGTTGCCCATAATCATCCCAGTGGAGATCCGACTCCCAGTCGAGAAGACATTGATGTCACCCGCCGTCTAGTAGAAGCGGGCAGAATTATTGGCATAGAGGTTTTAGATCATGTGGTTTTTGGTGATGGTAAAACTATAAGCATGAAAGAAAAGGGTTTAGTCTAGTCGCAGGAGGGCAAGCAGAATGGTCAATTTCTTACAGAGAGCATTTTCTAAGGACTTGGGCATCGATTTGGGTACTGCCAATTCTCTAGTCTACGTCAAGGGCAAAGGCGTGGTTCTTAACGAGCCATCGGTCGTGGCAATCAAGCGCGACTCGGGTGAAGTATTAGAAGTAGGAGAAGCAGCAAAGCGGATGGTGGGCCGTACCCCCGGCAATATTATTGCTATTCGACCTCTCAAGGACGGCGTGATTGCCGACTTTGATACCACTCAAAAGATGTTGCATAAATTTATCTATACGGCCATCAAAGGGCGACCCTTTGTTTCACCTCTAGTGGTGGTATGTGTTCCTTCGGGGGTAACGGAGGTTGAAAAACGGGCCGTTTATGATGCTACCAAATCGGCGGGAGCGCGAGATGCGATTATTGTGGAAGAGCCAATGGCAGCTGCCATCGGTGCCGGTTTGCCGGTAGAAGAACCTACTGGCAATATGATTGTGGATATCGGTGGCGGTACTACGGAAGTAGCTATTATTTCGTTGGGCGGCGTGGTTACCCATCGGTCCATCCGTGTAGGTGGCGACGAAATCGACGAGGCGATAATGGCCTATATTAAGCGCCACTATAATCTGATGATTGGTGAGCGTACGGCAGAAGAGACGAAGAAGACTATCGGTTCGGCCTATATTATGGAAGAGGAGCAAACCATGGATGTAAGGGGCCGGGATCTAGTCACCGGTTTACCTAAGACCTTGGAAATCACCTCTACGGAAGTGCGGGAAGCATTAGCCGAGCCGGTTCGTGCCATTATCGATGCGGTTAAGTCCACCTTGGAGCGTACCCCGCCCGAATTGGCCGCCGACGTCATGGACCGGGGAATCATGATGACCGGTGGCGGTTCGCTACTAAAAGGGTTAGATAAGCTGATCAGCGAAGAGACGGGTATGCCGGTACACATTGCGGAAGAGCCACTAGCTTGTGTGGCCATTGGCACCGGCAAGATATTGGAGAATCCTAACTTGCAACGGCTTGTAGCCACCTCCCCACGTAGGTAGTAGAAAAAGAAAATAAGAAAGAAGGGCGATAGGGTGCTGTCCTTCTGGAAGAGAAACCGGGGATTTGTTGTCTTTAGTTTAATATTGGTTGTCCTCATAGGACTCGCCAGTCATGTTGCTAGCCAGCGGGTGAATCCTTCCCGTTTGGAAAGCATTATCATGCAGGGGTTGGCTCCTTTTTCACGGGCGAGTTCTTTTGTGGTGCAACGCGTTAATGGGTTTTTTCGCGATGTCAAGGGGCTGCTGAGCCTCCGGGCCCGGAACTACGAACTGGAAGCGGAGTTGGCAGCCCTGCGCATGCGCATGAATCTGTTGGTGGAGGTAGAAAGGGAAAACCAACGCCTACGCCAATTGCTAGATTACCAAGAGACCAATCCAAACTTCGATCTGCAACTGGCCAAGGTTATCAGCATCGGACAAAATCCGTGGCAACAGGATATGATCATTGACCGGGGAAGCCAGCATGGTGTAAAAGTGAATACCCCGGTCATCACCCAACAGGGCTTTGTGGGGCGAGTTTATGAGGTACTGGCTACTACCTCTAAGGTGGTATTGGTGATTGATACCCGGGGGCCTATTGCTGCTCAAGTGCAGGAAACTCGCGTGCGGGGTACTTTGGAAGCCGATCCTAACGTGCCAGGAATGCTGAGAATGGTGAGGCTAGCCCGGGATGCGGACGTTCAACCAGGACACGCCATTATAACGGCGGGCACGGGGGCCTTAAACTTACCTAAAGGGATTCTCGTGGGATATGTGGAGGCGGTGACACCGACGCCCGATGGGCTGCAATTGGTGGCCAGTGTGCGCCCAGCAGTCGATTTCAATTCTTTAGAGGACGTCCTCCTGGTTCGGAATGTGGAGGAGCAATAAATGCGTAAACACCAGCTAGTCCTCTGCCTCTTATTACTACTTGTATTTACCATATTACAGACTACCCTGGTGCCCCGGGTCGGCGGTCTGTTAAAGCATGTTGATTTGGTGCTGGTTTGGACCACCACCTATGCCCTTTTGCTGGGACCTAGCCAAGGAGCGGCTCTTGGTTTAGGAGCCGGACTGTTGCGCGGAATTGTGAGCGGACCTACATTGGGCATTTACGGAGTAGCATTATATATAATCGGCTATTGTGTAGGGCAATTCAGTCGTCTGATGTATCGCTTTTCGAGGCTGGTGCCTTTGGTAGTCGGCATGGTGGCTACCGTGGCCTACTGGTTGTTGATGACCCTTTTGGTAGGAGGGTTTTATGGTTTTTGGATCGGTGGTCTTTTTTGGTTAGGGTTACCTATCGCCATTTTATTAAACGGCTTCCTAACGGCTGTTAGCTATGCTCTGTTATCTAGCCACCATATGAGACAAAGAGATGGTAAGGGGAGGGGGGAGGCTGATGGACGAGCTTTTTGAGAAGCGCATAAACTACCTGCATTTGGTAGCATTCTTTTTTGCTCTATTACTTGTGGGGCGTTTGTTCTATGTACAGTTGGTGAAGGGCAATTACTACCTGGCACGGGCCGAGCTTAACAGTAGTCGTCAAATTGTCATCGATGCGCCCCGTGGCGATATTGTTACCGCCGACAATGTGACCATCGTTTCCAGCCGCCCCGCTTACGTAGTTTCCTATTTAGTTCCCTCCTCGACGGAACAGCGAGAACAAGTAATCCCTATCCTGGCCGATCTTTTGACCGATTATGGTGTTACCGAAGAGAGCATTTACCAGTCCATTGAACGCAATAGGGGATTTAGCTATCGCCCCATCCGTTTAGCGGTGGATGTTTCGGAAGAAACCGTCTTGCAAATTGACGAAAAACGGATGGAGTTACCCGGTGTTATCGTCGAGCGTCAGGCCGTCCGAGATTACCGGTACGGCAATATGGCCAGCTATCTAATTGGCGGCCTAGGAGCAATCACAGAAAATAAAGAGAAAGAATATCTAGCTGCCGGTTACCGTAGAGATGCTACCGTTGGCATTTTTGGTTTAGAAAATGCCTTTGAGAACGTGGAGCCGGAGTTAAGCCTGCGCGGACAGGACGGCTATCGTTTAGTAGAAGTTGACAGTTGGGGCCGCTTGATTGCGGCGGTGGGCGAGACACCGCCGGTTGCCGGTAATACCATGGTCTTAACTATCGATTTTGAGTTGCAGATGGCCGCGGAACAGGCCTTGTCTGATATAGTAGAGCGCTTAAACGATAAAGACCCCCGCTATAAGCAAAAACCGAGTAAGGGTGCGGCGGTGGTACTGAATGTCAAGACGGGCGAAATACTAGCATGGGCTTCCTATCCCAACTTTGATCCGGGTAGATGGGCCAAAACCCCTGAGCTATGGACCGGTAACATTCCCCTCTACGCCTACCCGGTGGGCGCAACTATTAAACCCTTAATTTCTCTGTTAGCTCTTACCGATGATATAGTCGATCCCGATGAGAGGTTCTATTGTCCCGGCTATTTCCAGGTGGGGGCCACCAGGAAACATTGTGCCAAGCGATCGGGCCATGGGCATCTGACCTTAGAAGAAGGGATTAAGGTGTCCTGCAACGTGGTTTACTACGATATCGCTCAACGTTTAGTGGTTAAGTATGGCCGGGCGGGGGCTATGGACAAGATAGGAGATATGATTAAGTATATGCAGTTTGCCTCGGAGGTTCCGCTCAACTTTGCCCCCGGCTATTTGCGAGCACCAGGCATTATCCCTACCACTGAAAATTTCCGCCGCATTTATAACTACACCCCTTATCCGGGAGAAGTGTGGGATGTGGCAATCGGTCAGGGAATAATGGAGTTCCCCCCCCTGCAGATGGCCATATACGCATCTATGTTGGCGAACGGTGGCCACTATTATCAGCCCTATGTAGTAAAGCAGATTATAGGTCCGGACGGGGAGATCAACTTTACGGCCGAGCCTAAACTGCTAGGCAAGGTGGACTTAGATCCGGAAGCTCTCGAGATCGTAAGAAGGGGGATGCATGAGGTAACCCTGCCTTCCAAACCACGAGGGGCCGGTAACGGTTCGGCCTGGTATCTGTTTACCTCCGATCCGGTGATGCGGGACGGCCAAAAGGTGGAAGTAGCTGCCAAGACCGGGTCGGCTGAAGTAGGGCCGGGTATTTCTCCCCATAGTTGGTTTATCGGCTATGCGCCCTTTGAGGAGCCGGAGATTGCGATTGCAGTTTTTGTTGAGCATGGGCGCTGGGGGGCTACTGCCGGGGTGCCCGTTGCCCATGCGATCATCAAGACCTACTTCGATGAGAGTCATTTTGTACCCGGCGAACAGATCCTGCCCTAGGGCTATTGCATTAGGATCTTAGGAGTTTCGTTGCTGCCCTTGTCATACAGAGGTTGGGCAGCGGCCTGCAAACACATTGGGTTGTTGCAAGATCTCTTGCGCAGCCCTATTTTTTTCTGTCAACCTAAGCCGGAAGCCCCATTTTTTGCCCTTTTTGTCGAGGAAAGCAGGAACTGGTCGTTTTAAAGCGAAAGAAACACTAGTTAGAGTTAGTTGCAATGGAGGGGCTGAAGTTGCCAGAAGAAGCTGTATTATTCAAAGGAACGCGGGAAGGTATTCACATTTACTTAAACGATGAAGTGGAATTTCCACAGGTTGTCAACTCACTAGAGCAGCGTTTAGCCACGAGTCGCAACTTTTTTCGCGGTGCCCGTGTGGTCATAAATACCGGCCGGCGTACCCTTTCGGCGGATCAGATGGCGACCGTCTCCAGCATTCTCAAAAAGTACGAGGGAGTACAGTTGGTACGTTTGGAGCAGATTCGGGAGCCGGAACCCCCTAATAGCAAAGAAATGACATCGCTAATCGTGGAGAAGCCAGTTCGCTCAGGCCAACAACTGTATCATCCCGGTCACATCGTCATTATTGGCGATGTTAACCCGGGGGCAGAAATAATAGCCGAAGGAAATATTGTGGTCATGGGGGCCCTGCGGGGGACGGCCCATGCGGGTTATGGGGGTAACAGATCCGCCTTTGTAGCGGCTAATATAATGATGCCTGCGCAAGTAAGTATTGCGGGTGTTTTAGCGCGACGCCCCGACGGAGAAACCGTGGAGGCCAAATTAGAGCCGGAGATAGCCCGTTTACGGGATGGTCAGATTATCATTGAGCCCTGTCATCGGATCAATTATTAAGGTATAGATGTGGAAAGTGAGGGGAAGCGAGTATGGGCAAGGCAATAGTGATCACATCGGGTAAGGGCGGCGTGGGTAAGACTACGACTACCGCCAATATTGGTGCCGGTTTGGCAGCGCTGGGGAAACAGGTGGCCCTGGTGGATGCGGATATCGGTTTGCGCAATTTGGATTTGTTTATGGGCCTAGAGAACCGGGTCGTTTACCACCTGGTGGATGTAATAGAGGGGCGAGCCAGCTGGAGAAAGGCTATTATTAGAGACAAGCGTCTAGACAATCTTGTGCTTTTGCCTTCCGCTCAGGTTAGAGATAAGGATGCGGTGACGCCCGAGCAGATGAAGCAACTAATTACCGAATTGAAACAGGAATTTGACTTTGTGATCCTCGATTGCCCTGCGGGCATTGAGCGGGGTTTTAGAAACGCAATTGCCGGTGCGGATCAGGCCTTAGTAGTCGTTAATCCCGAGGTATCATCGGTACGAGATGCCGACCGAGTAATAGGTCTGCTGGAAGCAGAAGAGATTAGTGACGTCAATTTAGTAATTAACCGGCTAAAACCTAACATGGTCAAACGGGGCGAAATGTTGGCCATTAAAGATATAGTCGACCTGTTAGCTATAAGACTGATCGGCGTGGTGCCCGAGGATGAGAAAATCGTTATTTCCTCCAATAGGGGTGAACCGATCGCACTAAACCAAACCACCAAGGCCGGCCTTGCTTTTTACAATATCAGTCGTCGTTTATTGGGAGAAGAGGTGCCCTTCGAAGAGTGGCAAGATGATGATACCTTCTTTAGTCGACTAAAGAAGCTTTTTGGCATCGATTAAGGGGGCTATAGCAATGTTTGATTTTAGACGTCTTTGGGGAGGGAGACGGGGAAGCGGAGATAAAGCGAAAGAAAGGTTGCAATTGATTCTGATCCATGATCGCTCCAGTTTGTCTCCCGAGCTCTTGGATTTGATTAAACAGCGCATCCTCGACGTGCTGAACGAGTTTGTAGAAATAGAAGAGCGGGGTCTGGCTATTGAGTTGGAGCAGAACGATAACACGTCCGCACTAATCACGAGTATACCAATTAAAGCCGTTCGCCGAAATGTCCGCGCCCTGTAAGGTGAGAAGCTTGTCTTCTCACCTTTTAATTTCTCCCACTATAAAGTCAACCTAGCACTATGGTAAACTATAAAAGAGAGGGGTGAGCAGGGTGCGGTTCGATCGTAAGTTGCTTAAAAACCTAGACTGGCAGTTATGGTTAGCGATGCTTATGATTTCTGCTATTGGCATCGTTGTTTTGTGTAGTGCTAGCCAATACCATATGAAAAAGCAACTGATCTGGGTGGCTATCGGTAACATCCTGATTGCCGCTTCTCTCTATTTTGACTACCGGCTGTTAGCAAAACTAGTTAAGCCTATTTATATTGTCAACCTGGTTCTATTGCTAGCTGTTTTGGTTGTGGGCCAAGAAGGTGGTGGCGCTCAACGGTGGATTTCTCTTGCTGGCTTTCAATTACAGCCATCGGAATTTGCTAAGATCTTTATCATCATTGCTTTTGCCTATTATCTAGAACAGCATGGCAGGATTAAGGATTGGAAGGATCTGGCTAGAGCCGGGGCGGTAGTAGGTGTACCCATGCTTTTAATCCTAGTTCAGCCCGATCTGGGCACGGCTTTGGTCTTTGTAGCCATCTTTGGTGGCATGCTCTTTGGGGTAGGTACGGACCTAAAGTATCTGGCCGGTTTGGTGGGGCTGGGTATTATGTCCATACCATTTATGTGGAAATTTGTTATGAAGGATTACCAGCGTATGCGCTTGTTGGTCTTCTTAGATCCGGAAGCGCCCCAGTATCGCAATGTGGGCGGTTATCAAGTTACTCAATCGCTGATAGCTGTTGGTTCTGGCCGTCTCTTTGGACGAGGTTTTATGCAGGGCACCCAAGGCGCCCGCAACTTCTTGCCGGCCCAGCATACCGACTTTATTTTTTCCGTGCTGGCGGAAGAGTTTGGTTTTGTTGGCGCCCTGGTGCTTATCGGCCTGTTCGTGTTTATGATGTATCGCATGCTGCAAATCGCCCTTAATGCCAAGGACGTGTTTGGGAGCATGATGGCCATTGGGGTATTTGTACTCACTCTATTTCAACTGTTTATCAATATAGGTATGACAGTGTCGATCATGCCTATCACTGGTATTCCCCTGCCTCTACTAACTTATGGTGGTAGTGCCTATTTGGCCTACTGCATGGACATTGCTTTAGTTTTAAATGTGGGAATGAGGCGGCAGAAGATCTTGTTCTAGGTATATCCCTCTATACTCGTCCATATATATGGAGTAGAAATGAGTAAGAGAGGGTGGCAGCGATGCCTTTTTGGTCAGATAACCGACGCATATATAATCGCCGAACAACCTCCTATCGGCGCCGCTTGCAAAGCCAACAGGCGACCAATTCGGCAGTTCGGCGCTGGTTCTTCTGCGCATTAGTGATGCTGGCAGTAACCGGGCTCAATTTTCTGCCTTTCCAATGGGCCCAGTCTTGTAAAACCTATTTAGCCTATTGCTTCCAGCCGGGCGCCGCAGTAGGGACTAAATGGGCGGCTTGGGCCGACTGGCAGGCCGATGATAGTATGCTAGTAGCCGTTTGGCAAAGGATAATAGGCAACCCAGAGGAGGAAGGATTGGTTTATCCTTGCACCGGTCAAATCGTCTCGGCCTATGCCTGGCGTCATCATCCGGTCACTGGACAAGTGGAGATGCACTATGGTATAGATATTCAAGGTATTGAGGGAACACCTATCCAAGCCGCTGCTGCCGGTGTGGTGAGAGAGGTGGCGGAAGAGCAGAACTTGGGGCTCTATGTGGTGATTGATCATGGAGAAGGCCTGGTCACCCGGTATGCCCACTTGGCTGAAGCCCTTGTCGAAGCGGGAGCTGAAGTTGCCAAAGGACAAGAAATCGGCAAAATGGGTAGTTCCGGTTTGACCAATGACACCCACTTGCATTTTGAGGTTATCGTCGATGGTCAGCCCATCGACCCGCTATCGGTTTTGCCCCGGTAGGGAGAGGTAGTTTATGCGTTTAGGACGAATTTGGGGAGTGAACCTACGGGTTCACTATCTTTTTTTGTTGCCGCTTTTGCTCTGGGCTGCTACCGGCCACCTATTATCGGGTACGCTTTCTTTTCTTTCCGTGTTGGTGCATGAGTTTGGGCACCTGGTGGTGGCTAAACAATTAGGCTTTACACCCAAAGAAGTGCAACTATTGCCCTTTGGTGGCGTGGCTAGTCTGCAAGAAAACTTAGGGCTGGATCCCCAGGCCGAAATGCGAATTGCGTTGGCGGGGCCGTGGACTAGCCTTTTGCTAATTGGAGCTGGCGTTTTGCTGCGCCCCTTTTTTCCCACACCCCAGTTATTCGAGCAATTTTTGCAGATGAACGTTACCCTGGTTCTATTTAATCTCTTACCGGCCCTCCCTTTAGATGGGGGGCGCGTTTATCGGGCCTACCTAGTAGCAGAGCATGGATTCAGGGCGGGGACAATTCGGGCAGTACGAGTCAGTCGCTTATGCAGCGTTCTGTTTTTTCTAGCCGGATTGGCGCTCATGCTCATCAGCCCCTTAGCTCTAAACATGTTGATTGTGGCCGGATTTCTCTATTTCAGCGCTCAACGCATTCTGACCGAGAGCAGTTTCCAGTTGCTAGCCTACTTAAGCAGTAAGCAAAGGGAACTGGCTAAGTCGGGCACCATGCCTACGGCCGTATTGGCGGTGGCCATCGATTGTGAGGCCGGGGATTTGCTGGACTATTTCGTCCCTAAGAAATATCATCTGATATATGTATTGGGGGCGGCCGGCCAAGTGTTAGGAATAGTGAGCGAGGAGCAGGTACTGGCGGCCATTTTCGAACATGGGATCAATGTACGCTTAGAGCGTTTACTTGAATAGCCAATTACCCCTATAGGCTTTTCGGGTATAATATTATTGATAATTGGGCAAGTTTACGCCCTAGGAGGAGGACATTACATCTTGGAGCAGATTTTACAACTGGTGGAAAAGCCAGCTAGATATCTTGGTAATGAATGGAATGCGGTTCGTAAGGACCATGAAGGGCGAGTAACGATCGCTTTAGCATTCCCCGATGTTTATGAGATTGCCATGTCTCACTTCGGTTTACAGATACTTTACCATGTGGCTAATCAGCGAGATGACACGGTGGCTGAACGGGTTTACGCCCCTTGGATCGACATGGAAGAACAAATGCGAAAGCATAACCTGCCCCTATTTGCTCTAGAGAGTAAACGCCCCGTGCGCGAGTTTGATCTTTTGGGCTTTACGTTGCAATACGAGCTGAGTTATAGCAACATCATCAATATGCTTGATTTAGCCCAGATTCCGCTGTTGGCCAAGGACCGAGGCGATGAACATCCCCTAGTTATGGCTGGGGGACCTTGTGCTTATAATCCGGAACCGCTGGCCGATTTTCTTGACTTCGTAGTTTTAGGCGAGGCGGAGGAAGCGCTGGCCGACGTTATTGACGTTTATAAACAAGCGAAAGCACAGGGGCTAGATCGCCACAGCACTCTCTTGGCCTTGAGCCGGGTGCCTGGTGTCTATGTGCCCTCCTTTTACCAAGTGCATTATCATGCTGATGGCACCATTGCTCAGATGGAGCCACTGGTAGACGTCCCTCCCGTTGTCTACAAGCGGGTGTTATCTGAATTGGACCCTCGGTATTACCCTACCGAACCGGTTGTCCCCTATTTGGGCACCGTGCACGACCGTTTGATCTTGGAAGTATTCCGCGGCTGCACCCGCGGTTGTCGCTTCTGCCAAGCCGGTATCATTTACCGGCCGGTACGCGAACGTAAGCGGGAAGAGCTGATAGAGTTGGTAGCAGCGGCTTTGAAAGCCACCGGGCATAGCGAGGTCTCGTTGATGTCTTTAAGCACCATGGACTATAGCGATTTGAGTGCTTTGCTCGATGATTTGCTGGCTCGGTTCTCCTGTGATCACATTAAGCTTTCGCTCCCATCCTTGCGTGCCGATTCTTTCTCAGTTGAACAAGCTATGAAGGTGCAACAGAGTCGGCGGGGCAGTATCACATAAGCGCCTGAGGCTGGTAGCCAGCGTTTGCGTGATGTGATTAACAAACAGGTGACGGAGGATGATCTGCTGAAGGCAGTGGCCAGTGCTCAAGCTGAAGGATGGCAAAGTGTAAAATTATATTTCATGATTGGTCTACCCACTGAAACCGAGGCCGATTTGGAGGGTATGTTTGAGCTGGCCAAAAAGGCGGCTTGGGCCCATCGCTATCTGGGCAAGACGGACAAGCCCTTAAAGGTTACGGTGAGCACCGCAGCCTTTGTGCCTAAAGCCTGGACCCCCTTCCAGTGGGAACCGCAAGATTCCATGTATACTTTGGAAGAGAAACAACGTTTTCTACGCAAGCTATTTGCTAGCGAGCGTAGCCTTAAGTTCAATTATCATAGCGCCGAGCTCAGTTTCTTAGAAGCGATTTTTGCCCGCGGCGATAGGCGCTTAGGGGCTGTTCTGCTAGCTGCTCATGCTCGCGGCTGCCGTTTTGACGGCTGGACCGAACACTTCTCTTTCGCTAAATGGATGCAAGCGTTTGCCGTTGCCGAGCTAGATCCTACCTTCTACGCCAATAGACAGCGTGCGAGGGAAGAAATCCTCCCCTGGGATCATCTGTCTCCCGGTGCCAAGAAAGAATGGCTTTGGAAGGAACGGGAAAACGCTTGGCAGCAGGCGACTACCGTTGATTGTCGGCCAGCCCATTGCAGCATATGTGGTGTTTGTCAACAGCTGCCAGCAAGAAATCGATTGGCAAAGGAGTAGCAAAAGTGAAGTATTGGTTGCGATATAGTAAAGATGGCTTGATGCGGTTCGTAGGGCATTTAGACATGCTGCGGAACTGGGAGCGGATTTTACGGCGGGCGGAGGCTCCTTTAGCCTTTACCCAAGGATTTTCGCCGCGTCCCATATTGTCATTAGCTGCCCCCCTACCGGTGGGGCTGTCTAGTCAGGCCGAGTATTTGGAACTAGAAACAAGTGAAGAAGTGTCCGATTGGGAAGGAATGCTGGGGCCGGTGCTCCCACCGGGACTTGAAATTCTAGGGGGGATGCAAGTGCCGCCGGGCACCAAACCTTTAATGGGCCTGATTCGCTT
>JAAYGE010000161.1 GCA_012727835.1 Bacillota bacterium | reverse complement strand
GATATCAACAGTGTGGCTGTTGCCGTGCTTCCGCAGGCAATTAGCCCCGATGAACTGGAGCAACGTTTGCGCCTAGGCCAGCCGGCCATCTTTGTACGCATCTACCGGGATCAGGTGCTGTTAGACCTGCGTACCATCCAGCCAGAGGAGCTATCCACGGTGGGAGAGGCCCTTTGTCGGGCGCTGCTGAGGAGGTAACTAAATTTGAAACATGTCATCATAGGTACAGCCGGTCATATCGACCATGGTAAAAGTAGTTTAATTAGAGCCCTAACTAATATAGAGACCGATCGGCTGAAAGAAGAAAAGGCTAGGGGGATTACCATTGAATTAGGTTTTGCCTACTTCGATCTGCCCAGCGGCCGTCGCGCTGGCATAGTGGACGTTCCTGGCCATGAGCGTTTTATTAAGAATATGTTGGCCGGTGCCAGCGGGATAGACATAGTTATCTTAGTCGTCGCCGCTGACGAAGGCGTAATGCCCCAAACGAAAGAGCATTTGAATATTCTCTCCTTGCTGCAAACCCAAACTGGGATAGTGGCGGTAACGAAAATAGATATGGTGGATCCCGAATGGTTAGAGTTAATGATCGATGATATTGCTAGCCAGCTACAGGGGACTTTTCTGGAAAATGCACCTATTATACCCGTGTCGGCGGTAACCCGGGAAGGCATCCCCCAGTTGGTAGACAAAATTGATGAGTTAACCGCCCAAGTGAAGAGTCGTGATGACCATCTACCCTTCCGCTACCCGATTGATCGCGTATTTAGCATAACCGGATTCGGCACCGTGGTTACCGGTACCCTTATTTCGGGCCAGGTACGGGTGGGCGACAAGGTGGAAATTTACCCACAGAAACTGGAGACCCGGGTGCGCTCATTGCAAGTGCATGGGCAACAGGTGGAAACCGCCTATGCGGGACAGCGGGTGGCCATGAATCTGGCCGGTGTGCAGGTTTCCGACCTGGAGCGGGGCAATGTGTTGGCTGCGCCCGGCTTATTGCGAACCACGCTCATGTTGGACGTGCGCCTAGAACTACTACCCGATGCGGAAAAACCGCTGGCCAACCGGGATCGTTTGCGCTTGTATACCGGAACGAGTGAAGTCTTGTGTCGCGCCGTCTTGCTAGATACCGATTATCTCTTCCCTGGCGAGTCAGCTTTGGTCCAGTTGCGCTTGGAAGAACCGGTGGCGGTGATGACGGGCGACCGTTTTGTGGTGCGCACCTATTCACCCATGTACACGGTAGGCGGCGGTACCATTTTAGATGCTCATCCCAAGAAACGGCGCCGCTTCCGCGCCGAAGGCCTACAGGAACTAAAGCTGAGGGAATCGGGTGGCGATTTGCAGATTCTCAATCAAACACTGTTGAATTATAGCGAGCAATTCCCAGCGGAGACCGAATTATTCCGCCTGACGGGCCGACCGGCGGAACAGATGAGTGAAGCTTTAGAAAGACTACAGGAGGAAGATCTGGCCCTCTCGGTGGTCGCCGATGGGATTACCCATTATTTGCATGCCGAGCATTTGCAACAACTGGCAGAGCGGGCTAGAGAAGCCGTCCTAGCCTACCATAAGCGTTTCCCCTTACGACCCGGGATGCCCAAGGAAGAACTGCGGAGCCGCATCAGCCGCCAAGCCAATCCGAAACTATTTAATAGCTTAATAACCCTCATAACCAATGAGGCCGATTTAGAAGTGCGGGGCGACGTTGTTGCTGCCCATGATTGGCAAGTGGACTTTAGTGGACCTTACGCCCGCATGCGGGAAAGGGTACTGGCCCAACTGGGAGCTGCCCCCTTCACGCCTCCCGATATTGACGAATTGGCGACCGAACTCAATGAAACGCCTGAGCGGATAATGGAATTGG
>JAAYGE010000160.1 GCA_012727835.1 Bacillota bacterium | reverse complement strand
GCTAAATAATGAAGTTCTCTAGCGCTTTACGCATCTTTATAATTTCTGGCATTTTAGCCCTAGTAGGCAACTTTGTCGGCTTCAAAGTCAATCCTGTCGACGCGCTTCCTGGCATGCTAATTCTGCTTGTTATCGTAATCGCAGGCTATGGCTTGTCGCAAGTATCGCCGATCAAGCTACCGAGCTTCGCTTATATTTCTGCTCTAGCTATCATTGCTTCAATTCCTGGCGTACCTGGTGCTGACTTGGTGACTAAGTACGTGGGCGAAGTTCAGTTCTTGGCCCTTTGCACACCGATTCTGTCCTATGCTGGTATTTCTATCGGTAAAGACATGGATAGCTTTAAACAGCAGGGCTTCCAAATTGTCATAGTCACTTTGCTGGCTCTGGCTGGAACCTACATCGGTTCGGCTGTTATCGCCCATGTTGTTCTTAAGCTAACAGGTGCCATCTAGACGTAACAAAGGTCGACCATTATTGCCGGTCGACCTTTTTCACCCCAATAAACTTACGCCAGTAATGGGAACACTAAGCTAGCGCCCTACTACAAACATACATAGCGAATGGTATGGATGAAAGGAGACGATTGTGTTGAAAAAGGCGGAATTAAAGAAACGAGGCTGCGAAGCCATCGATAAGCGGGCGGAAGAGATTATTGCTGCCGGCGACTACCTGTTCAATAACCCGGAACTAGGCTATAAGGAACACAAAGCTGCTGCGTTAGTAGAAGAGAAGTTTAAAGCCTTAGGGCTGGATTATCGTAAGGGGCTAGCCCTAACCGGCCTTAAAGCTCGTCTGCCGGGTCGGCAGAGCAAGCTAAGCGTTGCTGTTATGGGTGAAATGGATGCGGTTGTTTGTCATTACCATCCCCATGCCGACCCGACCACCGGTGCAGCCCATTCCTGCGGGCATAATGCCCAGACAGCTATGATGCTAGGCGCCGCCATGGGCCTGGTGGATTCGGGAGTAATGAGCGAACTCGATGGCGACGTAGTATTTTTCGCATTGCCCGCCGAGGAATTTGTTGAATTGGATTATCGTCAAAAGCTGCGCCGAGAAGGCAAAATAAAATTCTTCGGCGGCAAACAGGAGTTAATCGCCCTTGGTGAATTCGACGATGTGGATATGGCCATGATGTGCCATTCGGCCTCCGACACCCCCGAACGGGTAATGCTCATTCCGGGGCCGGGGATTGGTTCCAACGGCTTTATCGGCAAGCTCATCAAATACCAGGGCAAAGAAGCCCACGCCGGTGGCGCTCCCCATCAGGGTGTAAATGCACTAAACGCCGCCATGTTGGGCCTGATGGGTATCCATGCTAACCGGGAAACCTTTAAAGATGCGGACGCTATTCGCGTGCACCCGATTATTACTAAGGGTGGCGACCTGGTCAATATCGTACCTGCCGACGTACGCATCGAGACCTACGTCCGCGGGCGCAGCATCGATGCCATTATGGATGCCAGCCGTAAAGTGAACCGGGCATTAGAAGCCGGTGCTATGGCCGTAGGGGCTGAAGTGGTCATCGACGAGATTCCCGGCTATCTACCTCTCCTCCACGACGAAAGGATGGTAGATCTTTTCGCAGCCAACTGCGCCGAGATATTAGGCGAAGAAGGCGTTCGAATCGGCGAACCGATGGCCGGCTCTACTGACATGGGCGATATCACCCATATTATGCCTGGCATCCATCCTCAAGTAGGTGGTATTACTGGCCGGGCCCATGCTCGCGACTACTCCATCGCTGATCCGGAAATGGCTTATGTAGTTCCTGCCAAGGCTATGGCCATGACGGTGATCGATCTCCTTTACGATGGCGCCGAGCTAGGACTACAGATCAAGGACCAGTTCAAGCCGGCCATGACTAAAGAAGAATACTTGGCCATGTGGGATGAACTAATTCAAGGCAAATAGATAACACAAAAAGGCGCCAGCTCCACAGCCGGCGCCTTTCCCTTTATCGGATTCTATCCAATCAACCCCAGATACCCCCAAACAGGCAAACTAAGCAAGACCGCAATCATAATGGCACCCACGCAAGCTAAAGAACCGCGGGCCGCTTGGGAGGGGCTGATGGCTTCCCCTTGGGTGACACTGGCCGCCACCGTATAGTTGGCACTTTGGTAGGGCAAGACGAACATACTATGGCCTATCAATTGAATAGTTATACCCATGGCCCAAACACTAATGCCCGCCTGTTGCGCCACCGGTGCCAGCATGAGCAGCAGAATAGCCATGAGGGCATTTGTCGACACCACCAGGAAGCGGAGAGCAACGGTAGTAACCATCAGTACTAACATAAAAAGAAAAGTATTATTAGTTAACGGGGTAAGTAAAGGAGTGACCGTCTCCCCGAGAAAGTGGTCAATACCTAAAAACGAAAAGACGGTGCCCAGATTGAGTATCACACCTAAAAAGATTAGGGTAGTCCACCCTAAATCGGACTGAAGGCTTTTCTTACTCACCACACCGGTAGCCAAAAGTATCACCAAACCGGATAAGGCCACCGTTACGGCGCTAATCCCATGCCAGGGCTCCGTAATCCAGAGGGCAATTGAGGTCAGCATTACCGCCAGGGTGATTTTTTCCTGCCTATCTAAAGGACCCAATTCACTTAGCTTCTGTGCCACATGGGAGTTATCGATGACCAGCTTTTCTTTAGGACATAAGAATAGGAGCACGAAAAGGTAACCACCCGCAATAGCCAGCAAACCGGGCAGCAAAGCCGCCTGCAGCCACCCCATCCAGGTCATTACTGCCCGCTCGGCGGCTGGTAGCATTTCCAGCAGTAATAGATTGGTGCTACTGCCGGTCAGAAAGATGGGGGCCGAAACAGCAAAACCCAGATACATGGATAAGAAGAGGCCGGCGCTGGCTTTGCTACGTTTGGGCAATCCCATGCCCGCAACCAACTCGGGTATAAACTTAGCGGCGATCGATAGCTTGGCTATTATGCTAGGTATGGCAGGGGCCGACAGGATGCCGGTAACCACCAGTGCCAGCGACTGGCCCAGATAGGTGGGTGGTAATACCCGTAACAGTAACAGAGTACAGCGACGTAACAGGCCGCTCTGGGCGGCACCTAAGCCCAATCCCATGGCTCCCACCATCAGCCACCAGGTTTTGCTGTTAAAGGTGGCGAAAGCGGTCTCGAAGGGGACAATCTTCAAAGCTACCCATAGCACCGCCATCAGCAGTGCAACCACATAATCGTCAAAAACCCGACCGATCCAGAAACAAATGGCACCGGCCAACAGACCTAAAGCCTGCATGGCCTGCACCGAAAGGCCGGCGGCCGGTGGGCGTGTCCCTATGAACAGCCCGAGGCAAATTCCCAGCCCGGCCATCAGCAGGCGCCTACGATCCTGGCTGGTTATGGTAGAAAGGTGGCGAGCTACTGTTGTTTCTGTCTGCATTCCTAGTTCCTCCGCTCTAAATTTGCACAAAGACAAAGGGAGTCATAAGTAATGACTCCCTATGAAAAAATGTGCCGTGCCCTCACCTTCGACAATGCGCTTCCGGGTGTTACTGATGCAGTTAGCTCGAATCAGGCTACCCAGCGGCACACAGAGGGGACTACTTACCGCTGCTTCCTTCCGGACCTGACGGGGTTCATAGTTCTCTGTTGCGCTGGACCCAACTGTCAACACCACTTACACCAGGCAAGCCCCACAAACGCATGCCTCACGGTAAGCCTTCGGCCCCGCTCTAGCGGATTGCAGGTTCAGGGCACCGCTACCTCCCCGCCTAGCACGGCAAAATTAACTTTTTTAGTCTTATTTAAGTTTAATACCGCTAGCCTTTGAAGTCAAGGGGGCGGCCCCTAGCAGATTATGTTTATGTTTCTGCTAGACAGGAACCAACACCTTTTTGTTGAAGATATATAGTTACGGGGTATACCCTGTAATTATGAACAATTATCTCATAAAGTAAAGGAGGCATAGAATGCTAGCTATTATTAACGCCCGTATAGAAACCGTTTCCAATGGCATTATTGCCGATGGACAAATACTGGTTGAAAACGGCAAAATAAAAGCTATCGGCAGTAATCTGGAAATTCCAGCAGATGCCCATGTCATCGATGCCGCTGGGCGCACCGTAACACCGGGCATTGTGGAGGCTCATGCCCATATCGGTATTGGTGAACAAGGCGTGGGTAGAGAGGGCCAAGACACTAACGAAACCAGCGAACCGCTCACCCCCTGGTGCAATGCCCTAGACGGCATTAACATGCGTGACACCGCCTTTGACGATTTCCGTCGTGCCGGTATCACCACCGTCAGCGTACCGCCGGGAAGCGCCAATATAATTGGCGGCACGGCCGTCGCCCTCAAATGCAAAGGCCACATTGTGGAAGACGCCTTTATTCGAACCACCGGCATGAAATGTGCCCTTGGGGAGAATCCCAAGGCGGTTTACGGTGGTAAGAAAAAGGCACCCTCTACGCGGATGGGCAATGCGGCTCTATTCCGCGAAGCACTGCTTAAGGCTAAACAATATTTAGCCAAATTGGAAGCAGCTAAGAGCGAACAAGATAAGCCGAAATTCGACAAACAGAGCGAAGCCCTGCTGCCAGTCATGCGCGGCGAACTGCCACTGATGATTCACTGCCATCGCAACGACGATATCGTAACTGCCGTTCGCATCTGCGAAGAATTCGGCGTGCGCTACGTATTGGAGCATGTCACCGACGGCTTCCTACTAGTCGATTTTCTCAAAGAGCGCAACGTCCATTGCGCTGTAGGTCCTACCATCCATTACGGCTCGAAGGTGGAAAATCGGGAGCGCGATTTTAGAACCCCGGTAGCCTTTGCACGCGCCGGCATCAATTTCTGCTTTACCACCGACCACGCGGTAGTAGCCGGTCAATGGTTGCCACTAACCGCCGGCTTGGCTGTAGGCTGGGGCATGGATAGGGACACCGCCCTCCGCGCAATCACCCTTGCGTCCGCCGAACACGTGGGCCTCGATGATCGGGTAGGTTCGCTAGAAGTTGGTAAAGATGCGGACATAGTCATTTGGTCCGGCGATCCGCTGGACTTCACCACCCATGCGGATGTTACCATCATCGATGGCCAAGTCGTCTACCAGAGGGAGGTGTGCTAGATGTTACTGGTCAAAGGAGCTAAGATTTATCCGGTTAACGGGGAAACTCTAGAAAACGGGATGATGCTAATCGACAAAGAAGGCAAGATTGCGGCCATCGGTACCAACCTGTCGGCTCCTGCCGATGCCCAAGTATTAGATCTCACCGGTAAGGTGGTTTTGCCGGGTTTTGTCGATGCCCATTCCCATGTTGGCATCTGGGGCGATGGGGAAGGACGGACGGCCTACGATGGCAATGAGATGTCGGCACCCGTTGTCGCACAAGTTAACGCCCTTGATGCCACTAACCCTCTGCAACGCAGTTTTGCCAGCGCCCGGGAAGGCGGCATCACCAGTATTCAAATCGTTCCCGGTTCGGGCAACCCCATCGGTGGTTTGGGCTTTGCCTGCAAAACCGCCGGCGCCATTATCGATGAAATGGTAATTAAAAACCCGACGGCCCTTAAGGGAGCACTGGGTGAAAACCCGAAACGCAACCATAACATCACCCGCATGGGTGTGGCAGCTAAGATTCGGGAGTACTTCCAAAAGGCCGCCGAATACACACAGAAAAAGGATGCGGCTTTGGCCGAAGGGAAACCCTTTGATATCGACCTCAAATTAGAGCCCGGCTATAAGGTAATTAAGGGTGAAATACCTTTCCGCGTCCATGCCCATCGCCATGATGATATCGTTACGGCGGTGCGCCTCTGCGAAGAGCTGGGTATTAAGTTTAGCATCGAGCATTGCACCGACGGCCATCTAATTGCCGATTTTCTGGCCGAACATCAGGTGCAGGCCCACGTAGGCCCGGGGCTTTCTTCCCGCGGTAAGGTAGAATTGGCCAACTTTACCGATGCCAACGCGGCCACCTTGCACAAGGCGGGCGTTAAGGTCAGCCTAATCACCGACCACCCCTTCCTCGACAGCCGTTACTTCCATGCCTACGGCGGCGTGGCCATGAAGTATGGTCTGACGGTGGAAGAAACCTTGCGTATGATGACCATTAACCCGGCCGAATCTATCGGTATTGCCGATCGGGTGGGCTCTTTAGAGGTGGGCAAGGACGCCGACTTTATCGTTCTCAGTGGCGAACCCTTCACCTATACTAGCGTAATTCTAGAAACCTACATCGAAGGCAAGTGCGTCTATAAACGCCCTGTTTACTAATAGCCAGTATGGCAAAAACTGAACTAGGGGCTGCGCAAAACATTCTTGCGACAGCCCTTTCATTCTTCAAAAAAGGGGATGAAGACTATGACTGTTGAGCAGATACTACCTCAGGTAATTGCTTGGCGACGCCAGCTGCACATGCATCCCGAAATCGCCAATGAAGAGGTACAGACGTCCCAATTAGTGGCCCAAGTGCTTGAAGAAGCCGGCATTCAGGTTACCCGTTACCCCGACTCCACGGCTGTGGTGGGCACCCTGGTGGGCGGTCGCCCTGGACGTACCATTGCTCTGCGGGCTGATATGGACGCCCTGCCTGTGCAAGAAGAAACCGGTCTAGAATTTTGTTCTCAGGTTCCCGGCAAAATGCACGCCTGCGGGCATGACATGCATGTGAGCATTCTGGTGGGCGTAGCCTCTGTTTTAGCCGCCCGGCGGGATGAGGTGCCCGGCACCGTCAAATTCATTTTCCAGCCAGCTGAGGAAGGAGGACAAAGTGGAGCCCTGCCGCTGGTGGAAGCAGGTGTAATGGAGGGAGTAGAAAAGGTTTTCGCCCTGCATATGCAGCCCGAATTGCCCACCGGCCAGATTAGTGTGACCCCCGGTTACTGCACCTCCAATTCCGACGGAGCTGTCATAACCGTTATCGGTAAGGGCGGTCACGGGGCCCATCCGGAAGGGGCCGTCGATGCCATTGTTATTGGTGCAGAAATCGTGGGTGCTCTACAAACCATTACCAGCCGCAGCCTGGCCGCTCAAGAAGCAGGTGTTGTCACCGTAGGCACCTTCCACGCTGGTACGGTCCGTAACATTATTGCCGAACAAGCCCAACTGCAGCTTTCTTTGCGCAGCTTGACTAAAGAAACCCAGCAGCTGCTGAAGGACCGCATCGAGCAGATTGTGCAAGGCATCACCGCTGCCTATGGCGCCACCTATAAGTACGATTATCTGTATGGTTACCCGGCGGTTTACAACCATGAGGAAGCGCTAAAAGAGCTACTGGCGGCGGCCAAACCGCTACTGGGTGAGGAGAATGTGGTTGTGAACCCGAGAGCCAGCATGGTGGGTGAAGACTTTGCCTATTATGCACAGAAGGCCCCCGGGGTACTCTTCTGGCTCGGTGCTCGCGTACCCGCCGACCAGCCGGCCTACCCCTTACACAACCCCAAGGTCCAGTTCAACGAGGATGCGATTCCCATTGGCATGCAAATCATGCTAAATATTGTTCTTAACGGTTAGCTCTAAGAAACACGGGGCTATTCGCAACTGCAGTTTGCGAATAGCCCCGCTCTTCTTTAACGACTGCCTCACTCGGACACCCGGCTCAGCTGATATTGCTTGGGCGAGATGCCCACCAAGCGCTTAAAGGTGCGAATAAAATGGGAGTAGTTATTGTAACCCACACCAGCCCCCACCTCTTGTACCGTCATATCGGTCTTTAATAGTTCTTTGGCCTTGGCAATACGCCGATGGATGATATATTCGGTCACCGTAAAACCGGTGGCCTCTTTGAATATCTTTCCTAAGTGGTACTTATTGAGAAAGAAGGTTTTGCTTAGATGGTCAAGAGATAAATCCCCAGCCAAATTCTCTTGGATATACCGGATGATAGGCAAAACCCGATCCAGTTTCTTCTCCCGGCGCTGGGGGCCAGGCAAGGGGGAGGAGCGGAATAGTTTATTGACATGGATTAAGATCTCTATCAACGCCATGCGGGCATAGAGATCGCTACCATAACCACTGCTTTCGCCGTAGCTTTCCAGCCGCCGCAGCAGCTGCAAAAACCGGTGAGACTGCTGCTCATCTAACTGGACATAATGGGAAAAATCGGGACCCCGGTTGATAAAACAGTCCAGCAGATCGGTCTGTTCTGTTGACCAGGCCATCACTCGCTGGGAATCGAAGTAGAGCACATACCGCTCATGGACCACTTGGGGAGGCGATACGCTGCGGTGCAGTCCAAATCGTTGAACACGAAAAGAGCTCCCGCCCGCGCCCGATAAACCTTTTCCGCCACAAAGAACTCCACATCATCGGTTAGAACGAAATTTATCTCATAGTAATCGTGCAGATGGTACCCGCCCATGTGCCAATCCAGATCATTGTTATGACTTAACCAAAAGCCCGCCTTATTGAGTTGGCGCATACGCCTCCCCCCTTTACTTTCCATTATAGATAGAAAACCATTATTCGCAAACTTATACCCCATTTATGCAAACTCTGCACTAAAAACACCTGATATGCTGTAGGGTGGGAGGGATAGCCATATGTCTGAACTTGTCATCGATCTAAAGGATAATCAGTTCCAAGACTATCTGCGCGACGAATCGCGGAGTATTGGTCAAGCCGAATCTATTTCATTTCCCTGCTCCCTAGAGGAAGTTAAGGAAATTGTGGCCCTAACTAGCCAGCAACAATTACCCTTAACCGTGCAAGGGGCTAGAACGGGCCTGGCCGGAGGAGCCGTACCCTATGGCGGCCATGTAATGAATTTAAGCCGCTTAAACCGCATCAAGGGCTTAAGACACGATCCGGTCAATAATACCTTCTTTCTAATAGTAGAGCCGGGGGTCCTACTGACCGAAATCCGTCAGGCATTACAAAGTCTGAACTTCTCCACTAATACTTGGACACCCGCATCTATTGCCGCCCTAGATAAGCTGCGGCAACAGGGACCCTATTTCTTCCCACCGGACCCGACGGAAACATCAGCCTCTATCGGCGGCATGATCGCCTGCAACGCCTCCGGTGCCCTAACCTACTTCTACGGACCAACCCGGAATTACATCGAAGCCATTCGGGTAGTACTCATGAACGGCCATACGCTTACCCTTAGGCGCGGCCAACATCGGGTAGAGGACGGTCGTTTCTGTGTGCAGACCGACGAGGGAGAAACTATCTCTGGTGAGTTGCCTCCACTCACCATGCCAGAGGTCAAGAATGCTTCCGGCTATTACTTAAAACAGGATATGGACCTGATCGACCTCTTTATCGGTTCGGAAGGCACCTTAGGAATAATCGTGGAGGCCGAACTCAAACTTCTGCCCGCCCCTAAGGCCCTGTGGGGAATAACAGCCTTTATGCCCACCGAAGAGGCGGCTTTGCGGTTGGTGCGGGCCGTTCGGGGAGAAGAGGTGGACAATCTACAGGCCCCGCGCCTACCAAAGCCGGGGGCCATCGAATATTTTAACTGTGATGCCCTCGCTCTCTTGCGCCAGCAAAGGGAGCATAACCCGGCCTTTGGCCATCTGCAGGAGTTGCGCCCCCATTATCACACGGCCATCTATTTGGAATGGCATGGCAACAGCGACGAAGAACTTTACCAGGTGGTGCTGGAACTAGGTGGCCTTATTGAAGCTTGCGGTGGCAATGAAGAGGACACATGGGTAGCAGCCACACCCAACGATTTAGAGCAACTTAAATTCTTCCGCCATGCCACCCCCGAGTGCGTCAACATGCTCATTGACCAAAGGCGTCAGATTGAACCCAAGATCACCAAACTGGGTACCGATATGGCGGTGCCGGATCAGGAGCTTATCCGCGTGGTAGACCTCTATAACCGGGATCTGGCGGCCAGCGGCCTCGAGTCGGTCATGTTTGGCCACATAGGAAATAACCATATTCACGTCAACATATTGCCGCGGAACCTTGAAGACTATCGAAAGGGCAGGGAGCTCTATTTGAAATGGGCTCAAGCCATTGTGGCCATGGGAGGCACAGTTTCGGCGGAGCATGGTATTGGTAAAATCAAAACCGCTTTCTTGGCAGAAATGTATGGGGCCGACGGCATAGAGAAATTCCGCACCGTAAAGCGGATATTTGATCCGGCCCAGCGACTAAATCCGGGCAACCTATTTGAGAATGGCGGGGGTGAGTAAGGTGAACATCGTTGTCTGTGTAAAACAAGTGCCTGCCAGCAATGAAGTGAAACTGAATCGGGAAACGGGTACCATCATCCGTGAAGGTGTGGCCAGTATAATTAACCCCTACGACAGCTATGCACTGGAAGAAGCTTTACGCCTGAAAGAATCCCTAGGAGGACAGGTTACCACCATCAGCATGGGCATACCTAGTGTGGCCGGTTTATTGAAAACCACTCTGGCTCTAGGCGCCGATCGGGCAGTTCTCCTCACCGACCGCAAATTCGCCGGCGCCGATACCCTGGCCACCGCCTATGCTCTGGCTAAAGGTATCGACCGCCTAGGCTCCTTTGACCTTATCATTTGTGGCAAACAGGCTACCGATGGTGATACGGCCCAGGTAGGCCCCAGCTTGGCGGAGAAGCTGGGTATACCCCACGTGACCAATGTGCAGCAGATCGTAAAGATTGACCGGCAAAAGATTTGCTGCCGGCGCTTAACCGATACGGGTGAAGAGACGGTAGAACTAGAATTACCGGCCCTGATCACCGTGGTTAAAGACATCAATTTGCCCCGCCTGCCTTCCATCAGCGGCTTAAGAAAGGCCCAGGACCAACAAGTAGCACTATGGTCCGCCGACGATGTTAATGCGGATCCGGACTGTATAGGTTTGCATGGCTCAGCCACCCAAGTGACAAAAACCTTCGTGCCTACCCGGGAAAGAGAAAGTGAAAGGCTGCTGGGCGATGCCCGCCAGCAGGCGCGGCAGCTAGTGGACAGACTGCTAGCCCAGGGGTTATTATCCCTAAGCGAAGGAAAAGGAGGAGGGGAATCTCACAATGGCTAGTATCAGAGTTGAACCGGCAAAATGTGTGGCCTGTGGCCAATGTGTGGGGGCTTGCCCCTTTGGCCAAATTCAGCTGCAGGACGATGTAGCCACCATTGGCGAAGGCTGCACGCTTTGCGGCTCATGTGTCAGCGCTTGTCCCTTGGACGCCATTGAAATGGAGACCTCCCAGGCAGCCTCCGTAGACCTATCCGATTACAAGGGTATTTTGGTTTGGGCCGAGCAGAGTGAAGGCCAAGTAAAGCCGGTTACCTTCGAACTGCTGGGTGAGGCCCGGCGTTTGGCTGAGCAACTGCAGGCCCCAGTGGCCGTAGCACTACTGGGAGAAGATATGACAACGGCTGCAGCCAGCTGCATCCATTATGGTGCCGACCGGGTCTACCTGGTGGATGACCCTCGCCTGGCTGGCTTTAACGACGAAATTTATGCGGCAGTGATGGAGCAAGTAATCGAGCTATATAAACCGGAAATCCTGCTGATGGGTGCCACCACCTATGGCCGCTCCCTAGCACCCCGGCTGGCATCCCGCTTGCACACCGGGTTAACGGCCGACTGCACCCAACTGGCCATCGATCCCGATTCCCGCCTGCTGCTACAGACGCGGCCGGCCTTCGGTGGCAATTTGATGGCTACCATTACTTGCCCCCGGCATCGGCCTCAGATGGCCACCGTGCGCCCCGGGGTGATGCGGGCCTTGTCACCGGATGCGGGTGGTCAGGGACAGATTGTCCCGCCCCCGGTGGAAATACCCGAGACAACCCGTATCCGCGTGCTGGAAGTTTGTCAAACCTTAGCGGAAGATGTCGATCTAACGGCAGCCGAAGTTGTAGTAGCCGCCGGTAAAGGCGTGGGCAGTGCAGCCAACATGCAAGCCATCGAGGAGCTGGCACAGCTGTTGGGCGGCGTAGTAGGGGCCACCCGCCCGGTGGTCGACGCCGGCTGGATTGACTATAGCCACCAGATTGGGCAAACGGGCAAAACCGTCTCTCCTAAACTCTATATTGCCTGCGGCATCTCCGGCGCCGTACAACACACGGTCGGCATGCAAGGGGCAGAAACCATAGTGGCCATCAATAAGGATCCGGAAGCCCCTATTTTCCAGATAGCCCATTACAGCCTGGTGGGCGATGTGATGGAAATTGTCCAAGCATTAATCGAGGAATTAAGAAGTAGGAGCGCTATTTCTAGCAGGTAGTAGCTTCTAAACCAAACAAAAGCCCTCCGTGGGCAGCTCATTCCAACAGGAGTATGCCCACGGCCTACATACACCGCGGGGCTGTTCGCAAAAGATTCTAGCGAACAGCCCCGCTTCTAGTTATTCATAGATTACATTGCCAGTTAGTGAAGGCACCTGCTGCACCCACACTTTCCCCGGCGCGAAGGTCAGCCGGCTACCATCCTCCAGGCGGTACTCGAAGTGGGATTCCGGCTTGTCCTTATGCCAAGTGCCACTTAGGAGCTTCCCCTCTCTTAAGAACAAGGCCTTCCCCTGACCAATAATATTAATTTCGCTCTGAATGCCGTCCACCGGCACCTCCACCGTTTTAACCGGTGCCTCCAGGATAATAATATTTTGTGCCTTTATTGGCTCTTGTTCCGCCGTCAGGTGCGGTGAACCGTTAATCAGGCGGCTATAACATTGCTCCTCTTCGTCATACACCCAGGCCACCTTATAGCGAGAACTATATTTTAGTTCCACCTGGTCTACGGTCGGCCCCGTGGGGCACTGGCCGGCGGGCAACTGGGGTAAGGGAGGGGGAGTATAGCCCCGCTTTTCCGCCAGCGATAGCACCGCTTCACTGGTGGTATAGGTGGCATGGGGGCTCTTGCGCTGGCGATCTACAAAAAAGGTAGAGCCGGCGTTAGTAATAGCACAGATACTTTTTATACCCAAGGGAGTGCGCAAGGCTAAAGCATCATGATTGCCACCCACATGGACCAGTGGTAAATCATAGGCTCTGGCCACCTGCAAATAATAGTAACGGATGCTGCGAATAGGGCCTACCCGTACCGGGTCTTGAGAGTAAAAGGCGGCTAGGAAGCGAGTAATGCCGGTTTCACAGATAAATTCGTAGACGATGTCCGCCTTATCAAGACCATGTTGGGGTCTGGCCCCACTATGATTATCGATCATTGCCATGAAGGCCATCGACAGCTCGGGGCTGGGGCCCGGTTCCTGCGGCTTGTCCCCGGTATTTTGCCGCGGCTCCTCTGTTATTCCCGGTGTATGGGACGGACTACAACTAGCCATAATAAACATAGTCAGCAGGATTAGTAATAGTAACGACTGGCGCTTAATAACCACGCGCACCCTCCTCTCATTTCCTTGTCATCATACCCTATTTATCCATTTTTCCGGTTATGCTATTACAAAGGGGGAGAGCTCATGCCAACGGCCATTATAGAAATTACCCCGTATCACGCCGAGGTGCATTTTGATAACTTAGTTATCCAAACGGGAAGCGAGGAAACGCCTTCACCCTTTCAGCTTTTATTAGCCTCCTTAGGTTCTTGTGTCGGACTTAATGCCGCCGGCTATTGCGAAAATCATCAACTGCCTACAGAAGGGCTAAGAGTTATTATGGAAGTGGAGCGGGACCCGGACACCCGGTTGGCAAGTTTGATCAAAATGAAACTGGTGCCCCCTGAGGGTTTTCCGGAGAATCGCAAAAGGGCACTACTGAAAGCGGCGGAAGCCTGTTTTGTCAAGCGGCACTTTACCAAACCGCCTCGCTTTGAAACTACTCTAGTCGAGTAGAGCAGAGGGGCTGTGCAGAAAATTGCACAGCCCCTTGCTGTTTAGCGCTAGGGGCCTATGCCCACCAAAACGTACATACTATAATCGATACCTTGGCTTTCGCCCCCCAAGTTGGCGTTGATGTGCTGAAAGACTATACGGAGCCGACACTGCTCACCGACGGTTTCCATAGTCAACTGGTCAGCAGCAAGCAGTTCTTTTGCAACTAACCCGCCATCTTTTAAGGCCATTACGAAATCCTGCAAGCCGGTTGCCACCAATTCTTCCCCTTGCTCGTTCTGCACCGAAACCAGGGTTTCCAACGGCGACAAACGCCTCACCACCAGCTGATAGACCTGGCCACCCACCTGGAAAGCATAGACCTGCTC
>JAAYGE010000159.1 GCA_012727835.1 Bacillota bacterium | reverse complement strand
GTACAGGAGTTTCTAAACCGGGAGCGGATCGCCGTCGTCCTGAGTATTGATGGGCGCCAGCGAATAAATGATCGGGCGCGTCCCTATAGCGATGGTTCGGGTAGTTATCAAGACATTGAGCCCGATATGCTCCGTTTTGTTGCTTCCCGTGACCATGACAACTATTATGTGCGCGGTACCTATACCCGCCATAACCTAGATTTCGCTGCCGATGTGGCCCACTTGGCCGAATTAGGTTTTAGGCACCTATCTATGGAGCCGGTGGTCGGCTCCCCGGAGGAGGGCTATACTTTACGGCAGGAGGATCTGCCGCAACTCATGGAGGAGTATGAGCGCCTGGCAGCCTATTATGTGGCTCAACATAGGGCGGGGAGGCCCTTTACCTTTTTCCATTTTAATCTCAGCCTAGATCACGGCCCTTGTGCCATTAAACGGGTTACCGGCTGCGGGGCCGGCTATGACTACCTAGCCGTTACGCCCAGTGGTGAATTATACCCGTGCCATCAATTTGTGGGGCAACCCCAATGGCTAATCGGTGATGTGGAGCAGGGTATCACCCGCATGGATGTTTCACGGCGGCTCCAGGCAATTAGCCTTTATGACAAGCCCCAGTGTGTCGATTGCTGGGCTCGCTTCTTCTGTTCGGGCGGATGTATGGCTAATGCTTGGTTCGCAAACGAAGACATTACTAAACCGGAGCCTTTAGCCTGTGCGCTGCAAAAGAAACGTTTGGAATGTGCACTTTACGCTCTGGCTGCCATTGCAGAAGACTAGCTGGCGCCTCCTGCAGCCACGGAGTTGATTGTATATAAAAGAGAGGGTGTGAAGGCGATAGCCAAAACAGAGCAAATGGGAGAGCGTGACCTGCTCGCTGGTAAGGATGATAATCAGGGCTACGTAAAGGTATCGGTTTTGGGGCGGCTTTCAGTATTGTGGTAGGCATGGTAATCGGGTCGGGCATCTTCTTTAAACCGGGCGTCGTTCTGCGAGATACGGGCAGTGCAGGGATGAGCATATTAGCTTGGACACTAGGGGGGATAATCACCCTGGCTGCCGGTCTGACCATGGCCGAGTTGGCAGCCGCGTTGCCCCTTACTGGCGGGCTTTATTCCTATTTAGAGGTAACCTACGGCCGATTATGGGGGGGCCTTTTTGGCTGGGTGCAAACGGCAATTTCCTTTCCTGGCAGTGTGGCTGCTCTAGCCATCATCTTCGCTACCCAGCTGAGTCTTTTTATACCTATGACACCTGGAATACAAACCTTGGTTGCCATTGCTGTAATCTTCCTGTTGGTCGGAGGATATAGTTTAGGCTCTGAACAGGGTGGTGCTATTCAGGTAGCATTTACTTTGGCCAAGCTGGTGCCGATCCTACTGATAACCGTATTAGGTCTTTGGCAGGGCTCCCATGGGCTACAACTTACAAAGCCAGTAATCGTCAGTACTGGCGGGCAGGGATTAGCAGCTGCTATTTTGGCCACCCTTTGGGCCTATGATGGCTGGATAGCGGTGACTAACGTGGCTGGCGAGATACGGGAACCGCAGCGTAATCTGCCGCGAGCCATAATTGGCGGGCTAGGGGTAGTACTAATTGTCTACGTTTGCATAAACTTGGCCATGCTGAAGGTGCTGCCCCCTGAGCAGCTGGCTGCTTCGGCCACACCTGCCAGCGAGGTAGCCCAGGTGCTTTTTGGGCAGCGGGGGGCTACCGTGGTGGCTGTTGGTATTGCCTTGTCTATTGTGGGTGCTTTAAACGGCTATATTCTTACCGGCGCACGCGTACCCTTTGCGATGGCTAAACAAGGCAATCTGCCCTGGTCCGAATATTTTTCCCAGCTGCATCGCAGATACAAAACACCGGTCCGATCCTTACTTCTGATCGGCTTGTTAGCCACCTTCTATGTTTTCAGCGGCTCCTTTAATTTTCTTACCGACCTGGCCATTTTCACCCTTTGGACTTTCTTCATTATGAGGCTATTGGCAGTGATAATCATGCGTCGACGCCGTCCCGACTTGCCTCGGCCGTACAAAGTGCCCCTTTATCCAATCACTCCGTTGGTCGCTATCATCGGAGGTTTGTATATTCTGGTAAGCACATTGATCTATAGTCCAACAAACTCGCTGTTGAGTATCGCTATCACATTATTGGGCATTCCAGTATATAAAACCTTAAAGCGCTAGCCCGGCCATATACATGAGTGGGGAAGGGGAGGTGTGTGCCTCCCCTTTTTTGCACCCAGGAAAAGAGTTTTTGTCAGGTTATTAAGCACCAGGTGGGGGCGCGAAGAAACTACTGTGTGCAAGGAGGGAAGCTAATGGGGTTCTTGTTAGGTATAGTGGTTCTCTTCTTTTGGGTACTTGCGCGGATAGAAAAGAAGCTGCGTGTCAGAAACAAATGGGCAATGCGCAGGGGAACGGTAGTTTCAAAATCTATAGTTATGTATGTTTTGAGACACCAGGTCTGCCAGCTCCTCTATTTTGAGTACTGCGGTTACGGACTGAAAGTTCGCCGCCCTACCTCATCCTCTTTATTTGGGTGCTAGATAACCAATTAGGGAAAATAGTGCGTCTTTCGCGGGTTTGAATTTGAAGCAACTAAAGCTGGTCGGATATATTGATCGGGGTTGAGGCTCAGCTTGCGAGTTCTAATGCTTGACAAGTGGTGTCAATTGGACGCGATGCCGGAAAAAGCCTTAGTTAGCGGTCATGGGCAGGAGTTTTGTGCCTTAATATAGAAGCCACAGAAGGCCTTTAGAGGCGTTTAAAGGAGTGCCGAAGGGTGTTATATATGGGTAGAGAG
>JAAYGE010000158.1 GCA_012727835.1 Bacillota bacterium | reverse complement strand
GTTCAATAGTGGAACCGTCGACAATGGCCTCCCGCTCCACCACACCTACGGCAAACCCGGCCAAATCATAGTCTTCCTCCCCGTACATACCCGGCATCTCAGCCGTCTCACCCCCGATAAGGGCACAGCCCGCCTGACGGCAGCCGGCGGCTATACCTTCCACCAGGGCTGCAATCTTTTCCGGGACCAACCGCCCACAGGCAATATAATCCAGAAAGAAGAGGGGTTCGGCTCCCTGCACCAACACGTCGTTGACACACATGGCCACACAATCGATACCGATGGTATCATGCTTATCGGCCATAATAGCCAACATCAGCTTGGTGCCTACTCCGTCGGTACCGGCCACCAAAACCGGCTGCTTATAGGCTTTTTGCGGGAGGGTGATCAAACCGCCGAACCCTCCCACATCACCCAACACTTCCGGGCGATAGGTGGAGCGAACCGCCTTTTTCATCAGTTCTACCGCCCGGTTACCAGCTTCCACGTCAACTCCGGCCGCTTTATAAGTGATCGAATCCATATCCCTCAGTTCCTTTCCTGATAAACTTCTAACGGATACTTACCGGTCAGGCAAGCCAAGCAGTTGCCACCCCCGGGAACGGCCCGTAATAGACCTTCGAGACTGAGAAAGCCGAGAGAATCGGCCCCAATCATCTGGCGAATTTCTTCGATGGAGTATTGGGCCGCCACCAGCTCGTCGGCGGTAGGCGTATCAATGCCATAGTAGCAGGGGGAAATATAGGGCGGACTAGAAATGCGCAGATGCACCTCTGTGGCTCCTGCTGCCCGCAAGGCCCGAATTAGATTACGGCTGGTGGTCCCGCGGACGATGGAGTCCTCTACCACCACCACCCTTTTTCCTTCTAACACATGGCGGTTAGGATTCAGCTTCAACCGTACCTTCAGGTTGCGTAGGGATTGACCGGGGGAGATGAAGGTGCGCCCCACATAACGGTTCTTAACCAAGCCTTCCTCGTAGGGAAGCCCCGATTCTAGCGCATAACCGACGGCGGCAGGGATACCCGAATCGGGAACTCCGATAACGATATCGGCGTCGGCCGGTTGCTCTTGGGCTAAGATCCGCCCTAGGCTACGCCGCACCATATGCACGTTCAGCCCATCGACCACCGAGTCGACGCGGGCAAAGTACACATATTCAAAGATGCAGGAATGCCGCTCCACCGGCGGCCCCGGCAAATGTTCGCTACGCAAACCGTTTTCATCGATAACAATTATCTCACCGGGAAAGACATCGCGGATTAGTTCGGCCCCCATGGTATCAAAGGCGCAGGACTCGGAGGCCACCACGTAGCCCGAACCTAAACGTCCTATTACCAGGGGCCGAAAGCCAAAGGCATCACGCACAGCTATGAGGGTGGAGTCGCTCTGCAAAACCAAACTATAGGCGCCATGGACCCTGCTCAATGCCCGCTGTACTGCGGTGACGATGCCTTCCCGCCGATAGCGGGCGATCAGGTTTAAAATGACTTCCGTGTCGCTGGCGGTTTGAAAAATTTGTCCATTGTCCTCCATCTCCCGGCGTAAACGGGTGGTATTAGCCAAGTTGCCGTTGAGAGCTAAAGCCATACTGCCCTGTAAATAGCGTACAATCAGGGGCTGTATATTATCAAATCTTGTTTCATCACTGGTGGCATAACGAACATGGCCAATACCTAAGGTAGGCTCGATGCCATTCAAATGTTGTAACCGGTCGACGGTAAACACGTCGGAAACCAAACCGGGGCCCTTAACCAACTCTATTTGCTTCCCATTACTAACCGCAATACCGGCGCCTTCTTCGCCCCGGTGCTGTAAAGCAAACAACCCCATGTATAACAGCCCGGGCAGGTCATCGCCCACCCCGTAGGCGGCCACCACACCACAATGTTCTTTCAGCCCGTCTAACGCTGCATAAGGCATGGTATGGCCTCCTGCCAAGCCTTCGCCGCTTCCGCCAGTTCCACATCAATGCGGGTGGTACCATTTACCCGCACCGTCAACCGCTGTCCGCCAACGGTACCCAGTACCTGGGCCGGCACGCCGGCGACCTGAGCAGCTGCTAGGAAAACATCCTGCTTATTGGCAGCAACGGTGACCACGACGCGAGACTGGCTCTCGGCGAATAGCAGCACATCGGGACGGAGCGTAGATCCTAAGTCGATCTGGCAACCTGCCTGTCCGGCTATAGCTGCCTCTGCAATCGTAACGGCTAATCCACCTTCGGCACAATCGTGGGCTGACCGTACTCGGGCTTGCCTAATTTGGTCCAACAGGAACTGCTGCAACCTAACCTCCGCAGTTAAATCTAAGCTGGGCGGGGCACCCACATCTTGACCATGCACCTGATGCAGATACTCACTGCCTCCTATTTCGGGCTTAGTTTCGCCCAGCAGAATTATCACATCTCCGGTCTCTTTAAAATCATGGGTCACCAACTGCTCCGCCTCCGGCAACAGGCCTACAATACCCACGGTGGGAGTAGGATAGATGGCTTGACCATTGGTTTCATTATAAAGGCTCACATTCCCTCCGGTAACCGGGGTCCCTAAAGCACGGCAGGCCTCCCCCATACCCCGCACCGCCTCTTGCAGCTGCCAGAAAATTTCTGGGCGCTCCGGACTGCCGAAGTTGAGACAGTTGGTAATAGCCAAGGGGTCCGCACCGCTGCAGACCAGGTTACGGGCCGCTTCGGCTACAGCAATCATGCCGCCCACGTAAGGATCTAAATAGACGTAACGGCTATTACAGTCCACACTGACGGCCAACCCTTTGTTTGTTCCTGGCACGCGCACAATCCCCGCATTGGAGCCGGCGGGCAACAGGGTTTGCCCCTGGGCTTGATGATCAAACTGTTGGTAAATCCAAGCCTTGCAGGCTATGTTAGGGCTAGCCAACAATTGCAGCAGCACCGAATTTAAATCATCGGGGCAGTCGATATCCTCCAGTGCCAACTGCTGCACACTATCCTGCCAAGCAGGTCGCTGGGCGGCCGCCTGGTAAACCGGCGCCTGATCGGTCAGGTGTTTGGCCACCACCTCGGCCACCACCCGTCCTCCTTCTTTTATACGGAAATAACCGTCGTCGGTAACCCGACCCACCACCGTAGCGTCCACACCCCACTTAGCACAAACGGCCTGCACGTCGGCCACCCGCTCTGGCTCTACCACCACCAACATGCGCTCCTGGGTTTCCGAAAGCATGACCTCGTAAGCAGTCATATCGGGCTCCTGCTTCGGTATTAGGTCCACATCCAATTCCAAGCCCGTGTCGGCCCGGCTAGCCATCTCACTGCCAGAAGAAGTGAAGCCGGCGGCTCCTAGGTCCTGCATACCGACAATGATCCCCTGATCAATTAGCTCTAGACAAGCTTCCATCAATCTTTTTTCTAGCTCTGGATTGCCTTTTTGCGTCGCCTCAGGCACTTCGTCGCCGGTCCCCGATAACTCATCGGAGGCAAAGGTGGCACCATGAATACCTTCTCGCCCAGTGGGGGCTCCCAACACCAAGACGGGATTGCCCACCCCGCTGGCCACGCCTTTAGCCAGCTCGTCATGGCCCACTAAGCCGACGCACATGGCATTAACGAGACAATTGCCACTGTAACCTTCGTGGAAATAGACTTCACCGGCTATGGTGGGTACCTCTAGGGTATTACCGTAGTCGGCCATGCCAGCCACGGCTCCCTGCAATAGATGGCGCTGATGTTCTTCCGTCAAGTCACCAAACCGCAAGGAGTTGGCGAGAGCGATGGGGCGGGCCCCCATGGCAAAGACATCACGCACGATGCCGCCCACGCCGGTGGCGGCACCATGGTAGGGCTCCACCGCCGACGGATGGTTATGGCTCTCCATCTTGAAGACCCCCGCCTGACCGACGCCTATATCCACCACACCCGCATTCTCCCCCGGCCCTACCAGAACGCGGGGGCCGGTGGTAGGAAAGGTTTTCAACACCGGCTTAGAATGCTTGTAACTACAATGTTCGGACCACATGGAAGCAAATAGGCCAAGCTCTAACCGATTGGGTTCGCGGCCCATCAATTCGACAATACGCTCATACTCATGATCTTTCAGTCCCATCTCGCGCCACGGCTGGTTTGCCATTGTTCTCTGCCTCCTAATCTAAAAAATTGATAAAGCAGCCAGTTACTAAAGCCCCAGGCGGGCAAAAACCTTATCCACGCCGGTCAGATGATAGGAGAGGTCGAAGCAGGCTCGCAAATCATTCTCCGGCAACACCCGTCCAATTTCCCGATCTCTTAACAACAACTCTAAGAAGTCGGAGCAGGTTTCCCAGGCCTCCATGGCATGCATCTGCACCAAGTCGTAGGCCTGTTCACGGGTCATACCCCGTTCAATCAGCTCTAAAAGCACCCTCTGGGAGAAGACCAGGCCATGGGTAACCTGCATGTTGCGCCGCATATTTTCCGGGTACACCTGCAAATCACGAATGACTCGCGTCATCAGATGTAGCATGTAGTGTACCGCCAGGGTAGCATCGGGCAAGATGATGCGCTCAACGGAGGAGTGGGAAATATCCCTTTCATGCCACAAGGCCATGTTCTCAAAACCGGCGGCGGCATAACCGCGCACTACCCGGGAAAGGCCACTGACCCGTTCACAGAGGATAGGGTTACGCTTGTGGGGCATGGCGGACGAACCCTTTTGCCCCGTACGGAACGGTTCTTCCACTTCGCGGGTTTCTGTCTTCTGTAGGCCCCGTACCTCGGTGGCCAGCTTTTCCAGCGTGCCGGCCACAATAGCCAGCGTACTTAGAACTTCCGCATGCCGGTCGCGCTGCAAAGTCTGAGTAGCTATGGGAGCCGGCTTCAGCCCCATGCGGGTACAGACATATTCCTCAACGAAGGGATCTATATTGGCGTAGGTACCAACAGCTCCCGAAAGCTTGCCGTAGGCTATGTTTTCTCGTGCCTGCTCTAACCGCTTCAAGTTGCGTTCCATTTCGGCCACATACAAGGCCATTTTTAAACCGAAGGTGGTAGGTTCGGCATGCACCCCATGGGTGCGTCCCATCATCACCGTATACTTGTGCTCCTGGGCCTGGCGACGCAGTTCCACCAGCAGTTTTTTCACATCGTCTATGATAATATCCAAAGCTTGTACCAAAATAGCCGATAGGGCTGTATCCACCACATCAGTGGAAGTGAGGCCGTAATGAATCCATTTCGACTCGGGCCCCAAACTCTCGGCGACACAGCGGGTAAAAGCCACCACATCATGGCGGGTCTCTTTTTCAATCTCTAAAACCCGCTCCACAGTAAAGCTGGCCTTCTGTTTTATAAGTTCCACGTCTTCCCGGGGAATCACCCCCAACTCGGCCCAGGCTTCGCAGGCGTAGATTTCGATATTTAACCAATGACGAAACTTATTCTCTAGGGTCCAGAGGGCTTGCATATCGGGCAAAGAATAACGGGCAATCACTTTTGCTCACCCCTCTCGGCTAAATAGGCTTTATATCCCATAGTCTGTAGACGGCTATCCTTAACCAGCACCGTCTCCGCCATAGTTTGCTTATACTGCTGCAGAGCTTTACTCAGGTCCTCATGGCCGGTAGCCAAAATTTGCAGAGCCAGGAGGGCCGCATTCTTGGCGGCACCAATGCCGACAGTGGCCACCGGTACCCCGGGGGGCATTTGCACAATGCTGTACAGGGCATCTTGCCCATCAAGCACCTTACTCTGTAGAGGCACCCCGATTACCGGCAGAGTGGTATAGGCGGCAATTACCCCCGGCAGGTGGGCCGCCATGCCGGCGGCGGCAATAATGACTTGGTAATGGTTCTTAGCATCACCGGCCACCGCAGCCACCTCTTGCGGCACCCGATGGGCCGACAAAATGCGCAAAGAATAATCCACTCCGAACTCTTCCAAGGTAGAACAGGCGGTGGCCATTACTGGCAAGTCCGAATCGCTACCGAGAACTATCAGTACTTTTGGCTCAAACCCCATAACGCTGGCCCCCTTCTTCTGATATTTTGGGAACAAAAATGGGGAGATAGTCTGGGCAGACTTCCCCCCATTGTTTGGACTGCCCTAACTCCATATTAGCCATGCAATAAATAGGGCACTCAAGATATACATGGTAAGCGAAACTTCTTTATGACGGCCCGTGAACAGTCGTAGTCCGGTGTAAGCCAACATACCCCAAACAATACCGTCAGCGATAGAATAGGAGAAAGGCATCATAGCAATGGTCAAGAAGGCCGGAATGGCTTCTAGATAATCAGCAAAATTGATCTTGGTCACCGGCTCCATCATGAATACACCTACAATGATCAGAATGGGTGCGGTGGCAGCGCCTGGAATCATGAAGGCCAAAGGCGCTAAGAAGAGGGATGCGATAAACAACAGTCCAGTTACCACTGCGGTCAAACCGGTGCGGCCACCCTCCGCCACGCCGGCAGCACTTTCTACAAAAGTGGTTACCGTGCTGGTACCGAGAGCTGCTCCCGCCATAGTACCAATAGCGTCGGCCATGAGTGCCTTATTGGCTCGGGGCAGGTTGCCGTTTTCATCGAGCATGTTGGCTTTGCTGGCCACACCAACGAAAGTGCCTATGGAGTCAAACAAGTCGACGAAGCCGAAGGAGAAGACCAAAGGAATAAAACCAATGCCCACCGAGGCAAACATATCCTTAAAGCCATCGATAAACTTAAAAGCTGTAGGGGCTACCGACGGTGGGGTGGAAATGAAGCTACTGATGCCGGTGGGCAAATCGACTAAACCGGCTGCCATACCAACGACCGTCGTACCCAGAATACCCCAGAGTAGAGCGCCCTTGATTTGCCTTACTACCAAAACGCTGGTGAAAACCAGGCCGAAGAGAGCTAAAAGGGTATTGGGATCGCGCAGATTGCCTAAAACAAAGGCGTTGGCTCCCGCATCATAGGCGATGATGCCCGCATTTTGAAAACCGAGAAGAGCGATAAAGAGACCGATACCGGTAGTGACAGCCATCTTTAAGCTGTGAGGGATACCATTAACAATGGCTTCGCGCACATTAGTCAGAGTTAGTAAGAAAAATAGAATACCGGAAGTCATAAC
>JAAYGE010000157.1 GCA_012727835.1 Bacillota bacterium | reverse complement strand
GCTAATTCCTAAATAAACGCCAAGATTAGTGGAACATCGCTTTTTTCTGCAAACCTTAACTTTAAATTTTCTAATTTCGTATCAATAGTCATGTTGCGTTCTCTCCTATTTAGATTTGATATGATGTCAACTCACCCCAACCGTTAACCCAGCATCAAGAGATAAACCAATTAACTGTAACAACTCATATCTTACGACAAAAGACGGCTTCTGGCATCAACGCCAGGAGCCGTCTTTTCAGCAAAACATACAAAAGCGGTGTTAAAGGTCTTCTTATTTATTCCGTTATAATCTCCGGCCCATCGTACCACTTGGGAGTCTTATAATGCTTAGCCATATGCGGACGATACTTGGCCATTTGCTCACTTAAGAATCCTACTGGTGGGGCAACCTCCTTACCTTCCGGGACGAAGAACTTGCCATTTTCGGGATCATATTCGTATTTTCCTGCCCTGGCAAATAGATAAGGTAAGTAGGATTCAAATTGGGCCTCCCCGTTTTCATCGAGTATTAGACTCTTACCATCGTTCTTGTAATTATAGAAGTGCTCTTCCTGCATCTTCTTGAACTCTGCTTTTATCTCAGCCACTTTGTCAGGATTAGTCAGTAATTCTATAGCAGTTGCCGCCATTACCTGGGCTCCCGCTATCACCCCTTTATGAGCGATAGTAGAACCGGTTATTGCAGTAGTAGTCCAATGATGCCCTATAGCTCCTGGGGCAGAAGTTGGGAATCTAAGAGTTGTAAGAGGCACAACTAAAGAAACCTCGCCTATGTCAGAAGATCCCCCGCCTACAAAAACTTCAGGCGATCCCTTTGGTTTGTCGTCAATTGCAGAATCGTCAGGAAGGCCTGTTACGTCTGCCTCCACAGCCCTCTGCAATTCCTTTACGAATTCTTGCTCCTCCTCAGTCCACTCAGGCATTCCCACCTTCTTGATGTTCTCCTGAACCATATTTGCTAAAGTTTCGTTTCTGTAGCATTGATGGATTGCAGTATAGGGGGTAACTTCCATTTGGGTATCTGTGGCAAGGGCTGCAGCCTTTGCACAGTTGAGCACTCTTTCGAAATCAGACTTAATTAGTTTGTCTGTGTTTCTGACGTAATACCAGGTAGTTGCTCTATCTGGAACCACATTAGGGCCTTCTCCGCCTTCGGTCGTCACATAATGCATTCTGGATGTGTAGTGTAGATGTTCCCGTAGGAACTCGGTACTCATGTTCATTATTTGAACAGCATCTAGAGCTGATCTTCCACGCCATGGGGCTCCCGCTGAGTGGGCTGTTTTTCCGTGGAAGGTGACGGAGAAGGACCAGTTGGTGTTACTGCTTACTCCGTAAGATGCACTAAACCCATCTCCCCCATGGTTATCAATGACAACATCTACATCATCAAATAACCCGGCATAGACCATGAAGGGACGGCTAATTACCGTTTCTTCAGCAGGGCTCCCAAACATTTTAATGGTTCCGGTGAAGCCCCCTTCTTCCATAGCTCTCTTAACTGCTACAACCGTACCAGCGGCCGCTGTAGCCATAGTATTGTGGGTACATCCATGTCCCGGCCCTATAGCTCCTTTTATCTCAGTTATAGGCGTATGAGTAGGGTTGGCTGCCTCTTGGGATAGCATTGGCAATGCATCTAACTCACCCAACACGCCGATAGTTGGCCCGGGACCGTTAGAAAAGGTAGCAACGAAGGCCGTTGGCATGCCTGCGACCCCTTTTTCAACATGGAATCCTTCCTTTTCCAAATAGTTGATGAGCAAGTTGGCAGTGTTATACTCTTCTAACCCTAACTCTGCATAGGACCAAATTGCATCATTGATTTCCGCTAAAACTTTCTTAGTTTCAGGGCTTTGCAGAAACTCAATGGCGATTTGTTGGTTTTTATCAAATCCTTCTTTGTTCAACCCTTTCTCCTCCTTTATATTGGCACGAATAGAGGCACGCGGCGCCCTTCCTTCACCTCCATATTTATTTTTGTATACGTAATAATCATACCATTATAGGTTTGGATTTTTCTACGACCTGCTCCCATAATTGTGAAAAATAGTGAAGACAAACAAAAAACCACCCATTGATAGATGTCATTCTATCAATGGATGGTACTATTTCTGGTGGAGGCGGGGGGAGTCGAACCCACCGTCCGAAGGCATGCCAGCCAGAGTCTCTCCGAGCGCAGTCCTTGTTTTGAATTTCGCGCGGCAGCTCCCCCAAGGACAGGGTAGCCACCTTGCTAGCCTGTTAATTTCCCGACTGATACCAGGCGCTCTCAGCCGGTAGTACTACTGTTTCTGACGCCCGCTCCCAAACCCAGTAGACACAGTTCGGGTGGACGGCTGCCTTTTCTTAGGCAGCGAGTGCTAAGTTATCGTTAGCGTTTATCAAGCCCTGTTTTATATGAGTCATACTGTCAAAATATTTCCTAGCTAAGTTCGTAGCCCAAAAACAATCCGTTGCCGTATAGGTTATTCTCCATCGTACGGAACAAATTCAGCGCGCCATATATTAAGAGAGGTAAATATAGGTCTCGCCTCTTCACGAAGTTTCGCCCAGCCTTCAGGGACCTCTAAAAGCTTTGCATCAAAATCAAGCCTTTCCGTATCACCTAAAGATGACTCAACTCCTTGCAGTTGTTCAGGATTATACTTGGGCTTATTTCAAAGTGCCTGTGCTAACATATTGCGGCTCGGATATCGCAGCTAGTGTATTCTTTAAGACGCCTTGATTGAAACGCTACTATGTTTTAATTGTGCCGCTTTACCCTGGACCATTACAACAGTGCCTAACAATTTATCGTGCCACGTCTGCCGATCCTTATCCCATAACAACCATAAATAACCTAGAGATAGGACCAATCCGCTAATGAAACGGCCGATAGTATCCCTCACCAGCATTGTAAAAAAACCTGCTGGTTTTCCGGAAACATGAAACACCCGCATGCCTAGAAATAGTTTCCCGAACGATTTCCCCTTCGCCATTAAAACCAGGTCTCCGACAACAAAAACTACCCCATAAAGAGCTGCAACAATTGCCAGACCTTCGCTATATGAGGGATAGGCAGGCGAACTCAAATACATGATCGCTAGCCAAAACAAAGCCGTGGTTGCTAGGTCCGCAAAGTATCCAGCCAGCCTTCTCCCGGGGCTCGCCACAGCGCCGATACTAGGCATGTTGAGCAACACACCGCACCAAGGGCATGTATTGCTTTGGTGAATAATATCTTTATCACAATTGGGGCACTTCAATTTTCATCCACCTCCGTTTCTGTAATTTTGTGGTTTCCGGGGCATATTGGCTTTCGCCTGTCTCCAGTTTAACCGCCCTTTCAATAAAGATAGCGCCGTTTTTCTTACGCGGTTGGGGCAGCAATAAGAAACCCGCTGCTTTAAGGCTATCACACAGAGTCAGCGCATTTTTTATTAGCCGGCCCCAAATTTAAAGGTTGTTTTCTTATTTCTCTATCTATACCATATGTCCTGCCTAAGAAACAAGGCCTTTGAAAAATATAATCTCGTTTGTTTCTGGTATTGTCTCTTTGGGACAGCGCAAACACATGGCTGTAACTGCCTCCTCAAAACCGTCGAGGCTGGGTAGCCCGAAGATCGTCATACAGAGTCCCCAGATGCCGTAGATGAAAAGCGCTGTGTGCATCACAAGCAGCCATATCGTCTTGGGCTTCCGTGACCATATTAGGCTTACCCCGGCATAAGTTAGTAGAATGAAAGACAACAGCCAGGCCGCTACGAACCATCTGCTGAGGGCGGCGACAAATACCAAACCTCGTGCGTAACCGTCCGCTGAGCTGGCATAACCCAGATAGGCGTACATGAACACAAAGGCAACGGCTGTAAGCAAGGACAGCTTGCTCAGCCTTTGATATGGAAAACCCTCCGTATCGCCCCTCTCCCTCGACCCCATTGACTACCTTACATCATCCACAAATGGCCGGCTCCCTTTTAACCTAGACGCCACAAGAATCAACTGTCTAACCCTTTACAATACGCCAACAGCCCAGATAAAAGCAATGGCCGCATAGAGAAACATTCTGCCCACGCGTTGGTAAGGGAAGTTATGAGACCGGACGGCACTTAAACGGAACTAGCGATCGAAATGTGTCTCGTCCTTTATCCATGCTTTTACGAGCCTTTCTCTTATTGCATAGGCTTCCTGCGCGGGGTAGTAAGTGACAGGAAGTTGGGCCAGTACGATCCAAAAAACATGGCTAAAGACGCGCCCATCACTCGATATGCCCAGCCTAGAAAGGCCAGGATACATGACCGAGAGTCCCCAGCCGCCCACGAACATAGTATAAATAAACGAATTGATCACGAACTGTGATTGCTCCTCAATCCGCTTTGCGTACCACACGTGTCCGAAGGGCAAAATGGCATTTAACAAAGTCATCAAAAGAGGACCGCCTAGCCATAGCCACACCCGGAACTTGTCCGTGTAATGGGAAAAAATACTCGCTATCGTGAGCAGTAAACTCACAACGTAAGCAATGAATATTATTTTATATCCGCTGCATCCCCCTATCGGGCCCAATTCGTTAAGCGCTAGGTAACTTTGCTCACTGGGTATCAAAAGAAAATGAGCCCGCGTTCATCATAGACGCTCGCACTAGACAAGCTCCCATTCCTTATCGCCCTATCCAGCGCCATAATAGTCGCCACCGCGCCGTCAATCTTTCAGGCTCTTTTCTTTATCCGGCTTCACATTTCCTGCTGGATCTGTACGAATAAACATATTATCCATCATCCACCATAAAACAGGGTACTCCCCGTGGGCGATCTTGCCTTCTAGGGTTAGCTTCGTCAACTCCTTAGTAAGAGGTGACATATCCTTGAAGCCTTGGCCGAAGGGAACCACAGTAAAGCCCATTCCCTCAAGGTTTTGTGTCATCTGCACAGCCCCCCAGCGATCAAACGCTATCTCACGGATGTTGTAATCTAAGCCTAACTGCTCGACGAAAGGCTCTATAAACCCATAATGCACAACGTTTCCCTCGGTAGTCTGCAAAAAGCCCTGCTTTCTCCACAAATCGTAATTGACAAGGTCACGACGCACTCGTAGGTCAATAGCGTCCTCAGGTATTCAGAAGAAAGGCATGATGCTGTACTTGCCATCTTCATCGACTGGGGGGAACACGAGCACAAACGCCGTAGTGTCCGTGGAAGGAGAAAGATCGAGTCCGCCGTAGCAGACCCGTCCCTTGAGGGTCTCAGCGTCACATTAAGCCCTTCAGTATCTGCATGAAACACATAAATAGAAGCGTCCTTTGCCATCACTGCTTCGATGTTCTTAAACGCCGCCAGCAGGAACTTGTAGAACGCTTCGCTTCCCATACTGTCGTTCTTGATTTTACCCGCTGAGCCTCCGTAGTTGACATTATATGGAGGGTCAGTTACCACCAGGTTTGCCTGTTTGCCATCCATGAGCACAGTAAAGGTATCTGCCTCCGTAGAATCGCCGTAGACAAGGCGGTGCTTACCGAGCAGCCACAAATCCCCCAGCCTAGTAATTGCGGGCTTCTTTAGCTCCGCATCCACATCAAAGTCATCGTCTTGGACACTATCAATGTCGCCCAGTAACTTGTTTAGCTCCGCGTCATCAAAGCCAAGAACCGAAAGGTTGAAATCTACACCTTGCAGATCGGAAGGTTCCACTGACAGCATCTCCGTATCCCAGCCAGCATTCAGAGCTAAGCGGTTATCCGCTATCATGTAGGCACACTTCTGGGCTTCAGTAAGGTGCTCCGCAAAGACGAAGGGCACCAGTTTATCTATATCAACTTTCTCAAAGCGTTCAGTTGCATGCACCTGGTCTCATCGTCCTTTCCTGCCCGACAAAAGGGCCTCCATAATGTCGTCCTGGGGGTTGCCTATAAAAGCCGTGCTGCAGTTTTGCTTCACGATATCGAAAATCTCGTGCCACAGAAGGTTCGCCTGCTTCTGAAATGACTGGCTCATCGCTACAAAGGGGCTAGCCATTGCCGCCCCCGTAGTTGGATGCTTCCCCAACAGGCCATAGGTGCTGATGGCTTCTTCGCACTGAATATACCGAGAGAAAGCCTGAGCGTGGCCTCGATTAGCCTGGGGTTCACGAACTTCTCGCTGCCGCGATCCCTGAGCCAGCGCCAGGTTTCAGTGTATAGCGCATCGGCCCCGAGGACCTGACCATCCTTCTGTCTGGCACTTAGATAGTCGCTGGGTGCAGGCATCTCTTCGCTGGGCATATTTACGACCACATCTATATCTTCTAATTCGAACGTGGACTCGGGCTGTAAATCCGGGACTTCTAGAACGGTGG
>JAAYGE010000156.1 GCA_012727835.1 Bacillota bacterium | reverse complement strand
CCGTTTTGCCAGGTGCGTCGGCGGTGCTCACCGGACTACTATTGAGTGGGTTGCCGACCGGGCAGTTTGCTTTCCTCGGTTTTCCTCCGCGCCGAGGGAAGGAACGGCGCCTTTGGCTAGAGGATTTTAAGGATATACCGTTAACTCTAATCTTCTATGAAGCCCCCCATCGTCTGGTGGAATTCTTGCAGGATCTCTTGGCCGTATACGGCCCCCGCTGGGCGGCCTTGGTGCGAGAAATTAGCAAGCAGTACGAGGAAGTGGAACGGGGCACATTGGCGGATTTGGTTCAGCTTTATAACCAGAAGGCACCGCGGGGCGAGTATGTGGTAGTAGTGGAGGGGGGAGGGAGGGAGCAGCCCCCTACCCCATCTATAACGGAAGCGGTGGCGCAGGTGAAAAGGTTAGTAGCAGAAGGGCTAGAGCCTAGTAGGGTTATTAAGAAGGTGAGCAAAGAATTTGGTCTATCACGGCGGGAGGTGTATAATAACTACCACCAGTCAATAAATAGGGATGATGCAGAATAGCCTCTTGACGAACTATTGGGCATATGTTAGTATCATTTATTGCACGAATAGGGAGTTTAGACATGCCTTTCCCGACGGAACACATAATAATCCGTTGTTAGGAGGAATAGCGTTACCCGCATGCGGTAACGCTATAAGGGATGTCTTGTCCCTTTTTTTGGCTTTTTTACTGGCAACGCCTTCGGTGTTGCAGGTAGTAGCTGCGATTAACTAGGGTTAAGGGGTGAAGAAGTCAATGTATAAACCCATCCCAGCCGGCCTCCGTACTCGCCACTCTTTCGGCCGTATTGAAGAAGTTCTTCCCATGCCCGACCTCATCCAGATTCAATTGGAATCGATGCGGTGGTTCATGGAGGAAGGGCTGGCTGAAACCTTCCGTGACATTTCTCCTATCACCGACTTTACAGGTAACCTGGTACTTGAGTTTTTGGATTATAAGTTCGATGAGCCCAAATATTCAGTGGAAGAATCCAAGGAGCGGGATGTTACCTATGCTGTTCCCCTACGCGTGAGGGCGCGTTTGGTGAATAAGGAGACCGGGGAGGTAAAGGAGCAGGAGGTCTTCATGGGCGATTTCCCACTGATGACCGACCAAGGGACCTTTATCTATAACGGAGCCGAGCGAGTTGTTGTTAGTCAGCTGGTACGTTCACCGGGGGCCTACTATACAGAAGATATTGACAACAAGGGACATAAAATTTTTGGTGCCACGCTCATACCCAATCGCGGTGCGTGGTTAGAAATGGAAACCGACTCTAACGACGTAGTTTACGTGCGCATTGACCGTACACGTAAAATACCGGCCACGGTATTGCTACGGGCGTTGGGTTTTGGTACCGATGCAGAAATAATAAGAGTTTTTGGTGAGGATGCGCCTTTGCAACCCACCTTAGATAAAGATACAACCGACTCAGAAAGTGAAGGATTGCTGGAGATTTATAAGCGCCTGCGACCGGGCGAACCGCCGACTGTTGATAGTGCCAAGTCTTTATTGCATTCCTTGTTCTTTGATTCACGGCGTTATGACTTGGCTCACGTGGGGCGCTATAAACTCTACAAAAAGCTTTCTTTAAAGCGCCGTGTGCTTAATCGCGTTTCGGCCCAAACGATTATCGCTACGGAGACCCTGTTGCAGCCGGCGGTCAATCCGGGTGATCCCCGTCCACCGGTGGCACCGGGCGAGGTGCTGGTTGCTAAGGGCGAAGTTATTGTAGAAGCAGGCCAGCGCATTACGCGACGCATTGCCGAGCGCCTAGAGGCGGCCGGTGTTAACGAGCTGGAGGTGCAAGTTGACCGGGATACCCGCGTGCGCATTATCGGTAATGGCCTCTATTTTGTGACCTGGCAAGAAGCTATCGCCGGGCGGGAGACGGCCGCCGATATCCATGGCCCCAACGGGGAGATCGTGTTACCGGCGGGTAGCGAGTTGCATGACGAGAATATTGCCATCTTACAGGCTGCCTATGAAGAGTTGCCGGATAAACGCATCCTGCTCAAAGCCAGACGCGGTGTGGAAGAATTCGTCTTAACCGACCGCTACGTGCCTAGCCAGGAAAAGCATTTATCCCGCGATGATATTGTGGCCGCCATCAATTATATTTTATGTCTAATGCGGGGTGTAGGTAGCCCCGATGACATTGACCACTTAGGTAATCGGCGTTTGCGCTGCATTGGTGAACTCTTACAGAACCAGTTCCGTATCGGCTTAGCCCGTATGGAGCGGGTTGTTAAAGAGCGCATGACCATTCAGGATGTGGATGTGATTACGCCTCAGGCGTTGATTAACATTCGGCCGGTGGTAGCCGCCATTAAAGAGTTCTTTGGGAGTTCTCAGCTTTCCCAATTTATGGACCAAACCAACCCCTTGTCCGAGTTGACCCATAAGCGACGCCTCAGTGCTTTGGGACCGGGTGGTTTAAGTCGGGACCGGGCTGGCGTAGAAGTCCGAGACGTTCACCATTCCCACTACGGGCGTATTTGTCCTATTGAAACCCCTGAGGGACCCAACGTGGGCTTGATCGGTAACCTCAGTACCTATGCCCGCATTAATGCCTACGGATTTATCGAGACCCCTTACCGGGTTGTAGATAAGGAGACGGGCCGGGTTACCGAGGAAATTGAGTATTTAACCGCCGACGAAGAAGACGAATACGTAATTGCCCAGGCTAATGAGGAGCTGGATGAAGAATCCAGATTCGTGCAGCCGCGGGTTACCGTTCGTTATAAGGACCAGATCAGGGTGGTTCCGGCCGAAGAAGTTGACTATATGGACGTTTCGCCTAAGCAGGTATTTAGTATTTCCACCACTCTGATTCCCTTCCTGGAGCATGACGATGCCAGTCGCGCTCTGATGGGTGCCAACATGATGAAGCAGGCTGTGCCGCTGCTAAAGCCCGAGGCACCGCTGGTGGGAACGGGGATGGAAGCTAAGGCCGCCTTTGACTCGGGCAGCTTGATCATAGCTGCCAGAAGTGGTGTGGTTACCCGGGTCACGGCTAGAGAGATAGTGGTTCGTAACGATGAGGGTACCGTCGATACCTATAAACTACTTAAGTTCCGACGCTCCAACCAGGGTACCTGCATCAACCAACGGGCCGTTGTGCGCCAGGGCGAGCGGGTGGAGGCCGGTCAGATTCTGGCTGACGGCCCCAGCACCGACAACGGTGAATTAGCCCTCGGGCGAAACGTGTTGTGTGCCTTCATGCCTTGGGGAGGCTATAACTACGAGGACGCCATCCTTTTGAGTGAACGTTTGGTTACGGAAGACGTTTTCACGTCTATTCATATAGAAGAGTACGAGTCGGATGCTCGGGATACTAAGCTGGGCCCAGAGGAGATTACCCGCGATATCCCTAATGTGGGCGACGAAATGCTGAAAGACTTGGATGAGCGCGGTATCGTCCGCATTGGTGCCGAGGTACGGGCAGGGGATATCCTGGTGGGCAAGGTTACGCCCAAGGGTGAAACCGAACTGACGGCAGAAGAACGTTTGCTACGGGCCATATTCGGCGAGAAGGCGCGGGAAGTGCGCGACACCTCGCTGCGAGTGCCCCATGGTGAGTCGGGCATAGTTGTCGACGTACGGGTGTTCACCCGCGAAGCCGGCGATGAATTGCCTCCTGGCGTTAACATGTTGGTTCGAGTCTACGTGGCTCAGAAGCGCAAGATCTCTGAAGGAGACAAAATGGCCGGCCGCCATGGTAATAAGGGTGTGGTTGCCCGTATTCTGCCGGTGGAAGATATGCCCTTCTTGGAAGACGGTACGCCGGTGGATATAGTGCTTAACCCGTTAGGGGTTCCCTCCCGTATGAATGTGGGTCAGATTATGGAAACCCATCTCGGCTGGGCGGCAAAAGCGCTAGGCTTGCATATTGCCACCCCTGTTTTCGACGGTGCCACCGGTAAAGATATTGAGGAAATGCTCGAGAAGTCGGGGGCAGCGCCTACCGGCCGATGCGTCGTTTACGATGGTCTTACGGGTAAGCCCTTCGATAATAAGGTCACCGTTGGTTACATCTATATGCTGAAACTATTCCACTTGGTTGACGATAAGATTCATGCCCGCTCCACCGGACCTTACTCCTTGGTCACTCAGCAACCCCTGGGCGGTAAGGCCCAGTTTGGTGGCCAGCGTTTTGGTGAGATGGAGGTCTGGGCACTGGAGGCCTATGGGGCCGCCTATACTCTGCAAGAAATCTTAACGGTCAAGTCCGACGATGTGGTCGGCCGCGTACGGACCTACGAAGCCATCGTCAAGGGTGAGAATATCCCCGAACCGGGGGTCCCCGAATCCTTTAAGGTCTTGATCAAAGAGCTGCAGAGTTTAGGCATGAATATTAAGGTGCTGACGAAGGACCAAGAGGAAGTTGAGATTCGTGAATATGAAGATGACATTAGCGATACCGTACGTGAGCTGAATTTGAACATGGAAGGCTTAGAAAAGGACGATGAAGATAAACCGGCGCCACCAGCAGAGGCGGACACCGCTGATGAGTGGGCACCCCTGCCTGACGCAGACACTGAGCTGACCGAAGAGGAAGATGAAGACGACGTTAGCGAAGGCGAAGAGGCATCGGTAGATCCGGCCCAGCTGGCGAAGGTTCTGAGTGAGCGGTTTGCCGATTTGGCGGAGGAGCGTTCCTTTGAGGAGCCAAAGGAGGAGACTAAAAAGTCTGAGCCCGAGGTGGAGGAGTTGACTCTAGAAGAACGCTTGGAGCAACTCGGCCGTATTATCGGAACTCGTCTGAAATCTGACAGTGACAAAACGGATGAAGAATAGGCCTTAAGGTAATCGCTGAGATAGAGTCAAATTGTGTACTCTAATGGTTAGCTAAAGACTAACGGGGCACTAGGGGCGCCGTTAGTCTTAGCTACTGCGCAATTTTATTGTTGAAGGGAGAGTCGGCCATTGTTAGATCTCAACGAGTTCGGTTCGATAAGAATTAGCCTGGCATCCCCTGACTTGATTCGCGAATGGGCTAACGGGGAGGTTAAGAAGCCGGAGACGATCAACTATCGTACCCTTAAGCCGGAAATAGAAGGGCTATTTTGCGAGAGGATTTTTGGGCCTTCGAAGGACTGGGAATGTAGCTGTGGGAAATATAAGCGGGTCCGTTATAAAGGTATAGTCTGTGACAAATGCGGTGTGGAAGTTACCCGCTCCAAGGTGCGCCGTGAGCGAATGGGGCATATTGAGTTGGCAGCACCGGTTTCCCACATTTGGTATTTCAAGGGTATTCCCAGCCGCATGGGCTTAATTTTAGATATGTCGCCCCGCCTTTTGGAGCGAGTTTTGTATTTTGCCTCCTACGTGGTTTTAGATCCAGGTGATACGGGCTTGGCCTATAAGCAGATATTGACGGAGGCCGAATACCGAGAAGCCCGTGAAAAGTATGGTAGCGCTTTTAGAGCGGGCATGGGTGCAGAAGCCATTAAGGAATTACTGTGCCAGATTGATGTGGATGCTTTAGCCAAAGAGTTAAGGGAAGAGGTGGAGAATACCACCGGTCAACGACGTACGCGGGCCATCAGGCGTTTAGAAGTGGCTGAGGCCTTCCGGAAGTCGGGGAACCGCCCCGAGTGGATGATTCTCGATGTCATCCCGGTGATTCCCCCCGACTTGCGTCCCATGGTCCAGCTGGATGGCGGCCGGTTTGCCACCTGCGACCTTAACGATCTATATAGAAGAGTTATCAACCGTAACAACCGGCTCAAGCGGCTATTGGAGTTGGGAGCTCCTGATATTATCGTACGCAATGAAAAGCGGATGCTGCAGGAAGCGGTGGATGCACTGATCGATAATGGCCGCCGCGGTCGTCCGGTTACGGGGCCGGGTAATCGTGCCCTTAAGTCCTTAAGCGATATGTTGAAGGGCAAACAGGGCCGGTTCCGCCAAAACCTTTTGGGCAAACGGGTTGACTATTCGGGCCGCTCGGTTATCGTGGTAGGCCCCGAGTTGAAGCTCTATCAATGCGGCTTGCCTAAGGAAATGGCATTGGAGCTGTTTAAACCCTTTGTGATGAAAAAGCTGGTCCAGGATGGACACGCCCACAATATTAAGAGCGCTAAGAAGATGGTAGAGCGGGTGCGGGATGAAGTTTGGGACGTGCGCGAGGAAGTAATTCAGGAACATCCGGTCTTGCTCAACCGGGCGCCCACCTTGCACCGTCTCGGCATACAGGCCTTTGAACCAGTGCTGGTG
>JAAYGE010000014.1 GCA_012727835.1 Bacillota bacterium | reverse complement strand
GTTTTGACCCACGCACGGGCAAACAGTTGGGCCCCAAAACCGGCGAGGCTGATCAATTCACCAGCTTCGAGGATTTGATAGCGGCCTACAAGCAGCAGTTAGAGCATTTCGTTGATATCAAGGTGCAAGGCAGCAACATTATCGACCGCCTTTACGCCACCCGTATGCCGGCCCCTTTCCTGTCTATCATCATCGATGACTGTATCACTAAGGGGAAGGATTACAATGCGGGAGGAGCTCGCTATAATACCAACTATATTCAAGGGGTGGGTATAGGCACCTTAACCGACTGTTTTTCTGCCATTAAGGAACATGTCTTTACTACAGGTAGGCTAACAATGGCCGAACTGATGCAAGCCCTGGCTGCCGATTTCGCTGGCTATGAGCAGGAACAACGATTACTTAGCGGGGCTACGCCCCGGTATGGTAACGATCTGGATAAGGCCGATAACATTATGCGGGAACTATTCCAGCTATTTTACACCACCGTCAATGGGCGGCCTACGGTCAAAGGCGGGGTGTATCGCATCAACATGCTACCCACAACTTGCCATGTCTACTTTGGTTCGGTTACGGGAGCCGCCCCCGACGGTCGCCAAGCGGGACAGCCTTTCTCAGAAGGTATTTCTCCAGTGCAAGGCGCCGACCGCCACGGGCCCACGGCTGTAATTAAGTCGGCTTCAAAAATGGATCATCTGATGACGGGTGGCACTTTGCTTAACCTCAAATTCACACCGTCGCTGCTGGCCGATGAAGCGGGTATAAAGGGATTAATGCAATTGGTGCGTACCTATTTCCGGCTGGATGGCCATCATGTACAATTTAACGTAGTGGATGCGGCCACCTTGCGGGCTGCCCAGGAAAACCCCGAACAATACCGGGATCTCATTGTGCGAGTAGCCGGCTACAGCGACTATTTCTGCAATCTTAGCCGACCGTTGCAAGATGAGATTATCGCTCGTACCGAGCACCAGCAGTTCTAGATACAAAACAAATAAGAAGTAGAGGTGACCAATGATGCAGAAGAAAGCTGATGTAGGCGTATTTGGCGGCTCCGGTTTTTACAGTTTCCTTTCTGATGTAGAGGAGGTTCATATTGAAACCCCCTATGGCAGCCCCAGCGATAGTTTTAAGCTGGCCCGCCTAGGTGATAAGGTTGTGGCCTTTTTACCGCGCCATGGCTCCAAACATACGATACCGCCCCATAAGATCAACTATCGTGCCAATCTGTGGGCGATGCATAGCTTGGGTGTGCGCCATATTATCGCCCCCGGTGCGGTGGGTAGTTTGCAGGCCCATATTGCCCCCGGCGACTTCGTGATCTGTGATCAATTTGTCAACCGTACCTGGGGGAGGGCCGATACCTTCTATGAAGGCCCGGAAGTACGACATGTGAGTGCTGCCGACCCCTACTGCCCTCGCTTGCGGGCCCATATTGCTGATGTGGCAAAGGATCTGGGCATCAAAGCCCATCCTAATGGAACTATGGTGGTTATTAATGGCCCTCGTTTCTCCACCCGGGCCGAAAGCCGCGAATATAGCGCCCATGGATGGCATGTGATCGGCATGACCGGTTATCCGGAGGCCATACTGGCTCGGGAGCTGGAAATCTGCTACGCCAACATATCTCTAGTCACCGACTATGATGCGGGCTTGGAAGGGCGCTCCGATATAGAGGCGGTTACCCACCAAGCAGTGATGGAGGTTTTTGCCCAGAACGTAGACAAGGTCAAACGTCTGTTGTTCTCCGTCATTGAAAGCTTGCCTCTCGATGCGGAGCGGAACTGTGTCTGTGCTACTGCTTTAGCTGCAACGGAAGGATAGTACTAAATGTTGACAGCCCGAGTCCTTCCGCATATAATGAACAAAAGGTTTTAAGCATTGATGCGGAGGAGTAGTACCCGCTTTCGCCCCAGAGAGGGAAGGGCACCGGCTGCAAGCCTGCCCGGTTGGAATGGTACGAACGTCGCCGCGGAGCTTTGCGGTAAGCCGGAACGGTTAAGCCGCACGGGTCTGCCCGTTATAGCAAAGCGAGTGCAGGGGGTAGCCCCTGCAATAAGGTGGTACCGTGGAAGTGAGCCTTCCGCCCTTATGGGGTGGAAGGCTTTTATTTATGTGAGGGAAATGTCCTGGTTGCGAGATTAGTATGAAGGAGGTTTGTAGTTATGAGTGAAAAACAGCTGCCCACCGTTTATGATCCTCAGGCGGTGGAGGAAAAATGGTATCAATATTGGCAAGAGAAGGGCTACTTCCATGCGGAAGTGAATCCGGATAAGGAACCTTTTACTATTGTGATTCCGCCCCCCAATATCACTAGTGCGCTACACATCGGTCATGCCATGGATAATGCCCTGCAGGATATCATTATCCGCCAGAAGCGGATGCAGGGCTATGAAGCGCTATGGATGCCGGGTACCGACCATGCCAGTATCGCCACGCAGGTAAAAATTGAAGAAGCGCTGGCCGCCGAGGGGCTGACAAAGTATGATTTAGGGCGGGAAAAATTCTTGGAACGGGCTTGGGCCTGGTATGAGAAGTATGGCGGGACTATTATTAATCAGCTGAAGAAAATCGGCTGTTCCTGCGACTGGGAGCGTACCCGTTTTACAATGGACGAAGGTTGTTCCCGGGCCGTGCGCGAGGCCTTTGTTAAGCTCTTTAATGAAGGCTTGATTTACCGCGGCAGCTACATCACTAACTGGTGCCCCGGCTGTCAAACGGTTATCTCCGACGACGAGGTGGAGCACGAGGACCATGATAGTCACATCTGGCACCTGCGCTATCCGTTGGCCGATGGCGACGGCTTCATTGAAGTGGCTACAACCCGACCGGAAACTATGCTAGGTGACACGGCTGTAGCCGTTCATCCTGAAGATGAGCGCTATCAATCGCTGCTGGGGAAGGAAGTAATTTTGCCCCTCATGGATCGTCCCATACCTATTATTGCTGATGACTACGTGGATACCGAGTTTGGCACCGGCGCGGTTAAGATAACCCCAGCCCACGACCCTAACGACTTTGCCATCGGTCTACGCCATGACTTGCCCCACGTGGTAGTCATTGGTAAGGACGGTAAGATGACCGCCGAGGCTGGCAAATATGCGGGCTTAGACCGCTATGAAGCCCGTAAAGCGGTGCTAGCCGATTTGGAAAGCGGTGGCTATCTGGTCAAAACCGAGCCTCACCAGCACGCGGTGGGTCACTGCTACCGTTGCCATAGCGTCATCGAGCCGCTAGTTACGCTGCAGTGGTTTGTCAAAATGGAACCATTGGCCAAACCGGCCATCGAGGCGGTGCGCCGGGGAGAAACGCGGTTTGTACCCGAGCGTTTTGCCCGTATCTATTATCACTGGATGGAAAATGTGCACGACTGGTGTATTTCCCGCCAATTGTGGTGGGGTCATCGCATTCCCGTTTGGTATTGTCAAGATTGTGGCGAAGTGATGGCAGCTGTAGAGGAACCCACCAGCTGCAGTAAATGTCAATCAAGTAATCTGGAGCAAGATCCGGATGTGCTGGATACCTGGTTTAGTTCGGCTCTTTGGCCCATGTCTACTTTAGGATGGCCCGATGAGACTCCCGAGCTGGACTATTTCTTCC
>JAAYGE010000155.1 GCA_012727835.1 Bacillota bacterium | reverse complement strand
TACTGACCAGAATGGCATCGGCATCCACTTCTATGGCCGCATCAATCACCTTTTGTACCGGTACCGAAGTGCCCAAATAGACGCATTTGATGCCAAAGCCTTCTAGGCCGCCATGCTTAATGTCGATGATCTCCCGCATGCCCACCGAATGCTCGTCTTCACCGATGGTGGCAGCCACCACCTTCAGGGGGCGCTGGGCCACCTCCTGCCGGATTTCCTCTTCACTCAGTAGAGGTACCTCTTCTGGGATGGTCAGTTGAGCCGGATCAATGGCAAAGGGTACTCGCCCCTTCACTTCCAGATAGGTACCTTCCGCCGGTTGCATCACTTGCCGATGAATAACCTCACAGTCGGTGAGTCCAAAACGCGCGGCCATCTCTAAGGCTGCTGCTTCGGCGGTTCTCCTGTCGGTGGGGAAGAAGACTTGGATATTGATCCAGCCATCTCCGGCCCATTCCACTTCTGGCACCAGAAGGCCTGCCTCTCTGAGCTCCTTGTTGGCTTCTAGACGCTGAGCCACATTGTCTTCCGGGTCTAGCTCATCAATGTAGGCTATCTTTTCTGGCCGGCAGAGGGTGCACCCATCTAAGGCCTCACAAGGTGACTGCAAGCCGTCGGGTACATGGTTATAGCCAAAGTGGGCACAGACGGGGGCGAAATAGTCGGGGTCTCGCGGCACTACCGTGTCGGCCCCCACACCGCCCCGAGGATCGCGGATGATGCCATCTCCATTGCGCTCCGGGTACTGCCCCGAATCGACGAAGAAGCCCCGGCTAACGGCGGCGAAATAACCGCCCACTTCTAGGATTTCTTCCATGAACAGTATGGCCCGCTCCTTAAGTTCTCGCACCCGCTCCCGTAAGGGGCCTTCTTGTCTTAGCGCCACCATTTCCTGCAACCCGTCCAGAGCTAAGAGGGCCTGTTTGGCCGTATTGACAGCAGAAACGCTGTTATAGTGCCAAGGCACGTTGCGCCCCTCATCGGGCGTGATGGTGCTCTGAATGTCGGCAGAAGTAAGGCGGGAAATGAGAACATTTAGAGCGTGGGTGACAATTGCTTCCCGTGTATCCGAATCGATATATTTGGTGTTCATCTGGGCCCGCATCCGGTAACCCCTAAACAGCTCTCTTAGGGCTACCGCGTAGGGTAGATCGTAACGCAGGGCCGGTCCAGGGCTGGCGGTAGGCGGTACGGTGGAAAGGCAGATATTGCTCTTTTTCATACCTACCCGCGTCGAATAGGCACAGTTGATGGCATGCTGCACCAAGAGTTCGGGCATCACCTTCCACCCCTCCCGAGCGGTAGCGTTAGCATTATGGGCGCCGTCGATCTGAGCCATATCCGCATAAGCCAGTAGGCGTTTTGCTACTGCCGCATCCACAAAGGAGCGCAGCATGTTCACGTTGCGATACAGCACATTGTATTGGGGATCTTGGTGGGCACCGTTAACGCCCTCTTCCGCAAAAAGGACGGCAATTTCCGGACCGCCCACCCCACTGACATAGGAATGGAGATTGATGGGACGCCCCACCTCATCTTCAATTATATCTAAGGCTTTACGGGTGGCCCGTATCTGCTTACGGGTGATAGGCACACCGCCTACTCCCTCCGGGGTGCCTTCAATAAGGCCATCAAAATGGCTCTGGCCGGCGGTGCGAATCACCATGATATGATCGGCACCGTGCCAAGCGGCCATGCGCATGCGGCGCAAATCGTCTTCAAAACGGCCGGAGGCTATTTCCGAGGTGATTACGCAGTCGGGCTGCGGATCGATGTCGCCAAAATGTTTAGCCGCCGGCAAAGGGATACTCTGCCTGAGAGGCGCCGTTGTCTGCTTGTAAACAAAGGGACCCATTTGCTGGTCGGGCACCGGTTTTCGCCACACCCAACCCCGTCGCCGGGGGCGATAATGTTCCAAGTTACTTAGAATAGCTTCTATGTTTAGCTTCTCATTGGCTTGCACCAGTCATTTCCCCCTTCCCTAAAATGGGCCTGAACCATGTCCCAACCTTCGCCTGCTAAGAGCCTACGACCGGCTGTAAGGGCATCGCAAGCCCAATTGCGAGCTGCCACATAGACCACATGTCCGGCCCCCTTAGAAAGCAGCCCTTGATCGCTGATTGCCTGCACCAGCTCCTTGGCTTCCAAGCTATTAAACCCCAAGCGTAATAGCACGGAACGCTCAATAGAGGGTGATGTATTATTGGCAGCCAACTCCACCAAAGGCTGGACGATGGCGTGGGCCAATTGCCAAAAACGCTCTTCCAGCTGGGCCTCGCTTAAATTGGCCAGATGTTGTCGCCGAGTTGCAAAATCATCGTTACGCTGCATTTTTCCCACTCCCTATGCATTTTCTAAACCCACAAAGCTAGACGGCCTGCCTACATGAAAAAATGGGTGCACTTCAAGACCTCTCAAAGTTCTTAATCAGAACAGAGCTGTGGCATTAGGAATCTATTAAAGCAAGTCCGTTGGGCTGCAGGATGTGCTTAGGGCGCAGAAGTAGGCGCAACCGCGCCTACAGCCCGATCCCACAGCCCTAAAATAGACGTCCGGATATATCTAGGGCGCGTGTAAAATCATGTTTTGCGACAGCACCAGGAACAGGACCACGTCCCCTAATTTAAATTTAGGGCAAACGCACCTCCTGCTGCGCCGCCGCCTGCCGGATCAGCTCCAGGCTGGCGCGGGTATCGGCCTGCAAAAATTCCACATCCAGCTGACTCAGCCGACCACCTTTAAGCTGGTGCAAAGCATTACGCAGGTAGGAACGGCGCAGGTCATCCAAGGAATAGTCCTGCACCGATATTTGGGCCGGGTGCTCCGGAATAATAATTGACTTACCCGGCTGGCGCTCCCGCGGGACCCCCCGCTTAATTTGGATGCCCCGCTGGCGAGCAAAGGTCAGTTGGGCCGTCGGATGTTTACCGGCTCCCGTATATTCGGTCTCCTGCACCACTAATACCTGATCGCGGGGCATGGTTTGGGCAATAGCAAAGGCGGCGGCCAAGGCTGTATTGCCCGCCGGACCCCGTTCCAGCCCTTCTAACTGGGCCAGCATTTCCGTTGCGTAGAACACTTCCCCCTGGGTTACGGTCACATATTGATCTAGATAACGGAGGGGACGGGCCGCATTGCGGGGAACGTCGGCCCGATCGGGCCAGGTGGCAAAGGGCACACCGAAACCGGTATGGCCGGTGGTAAAGGACTTGCGATTGAAGTCCCGATCACTGGCCATATGCAGGCCGCTGAGATCTACGCTGGCACCGATTACTTTTGTATCGCTGGCTCCCGCTTTGCGTAAGCCGCGGGCCGTGCCCGTCACGTTGCCGCCGCCAGCGTGGGTGACCACCACCGCATCGGGATAACGACCGCAACGCTCTAAAACTTCTTCTGCAATTTCTGCCCCCAAGGTCTCGATACCGGCAATGGCATAGGGTGTATAAAGGCTAGCGTTAAAGTAGCCGGTTTCTTCTAATAGGCAGAGAAAGACGTAGAATAGTTCGGGCCCCACCGTCAACTGGCACACCTCGGCCCCATAGGCTTCACAGGCTCGGCCCTTTTCCAATATTTCCGGTTGCCCCACTCCATCGCTATCAAACACCTCTTGCACCACGATGCACTTTAAACCCTGCATGGCTGCCTGCGATGCCACCGCTGCCCCATAATTGCCGCTGGTAGCAGCGCTAGCCCCCCGATAGCCCTGCTGTTTAGCTTGGTAGACAGAGATGGCGGCCCGCCGTGCCTTAAAACTACCGGAAGGATTGCAGGCTTCGTCCTTTAAAAAGATACGAGCGCCATAACCGGGAGGGGCCAACTGGCGAGCCAAACGGGTTATATTGCGTAATTCATATAGGGGGGTATTGCCTACCCCGGTTATTGCTTGCACGCGGCGCACTTCGGGCAAATCGTAGCCGGTAGCCGCCATCATGGCTTCATAATCGAAGGCCAGAGCTGACTGTTCAAACTGCTGGTAATCAAAGCCGACGGCCTTTTTCATAATTTCATTTTGACGCCCCATAACAGCCTGATAACTATTTGGCATCGTCGGATCCCTCCAATAGCTGCTTTAATTCCTGACCAATGGTAAGCAACTCGAGCACCGGCTCCCCAAAGTCATGTATATGGCGGGGGTTAATGCAAATTACTTTGCCCCGCTGAGTACGTCCTATTAGAGTCGTTATACAAGCCTCCTGACCTACAGCCGCCGGCTCCTGCAAGAATCCTTTTACCCGCAGCTCCAAGGGCACTGCCGCCGTATCCGCCGGCACCTGGGGTGCCCGTTCCCCCGGCGGCAAAACGATACGACTGATTTCCACCCACGTTCCTTTAGGCCACACTTTGCCCTCTAACATAACCTCATCACCTCCGGTAACATGGCCACCGGTAGTCTCAGATCCCGCATGGTTTTTAGCCCGGGAGCGGCCTCCAGCACATGGGGAATCATATTTACCGCCATGGCTATGGTACCAATGCCGCCTGGGATTTCCGGCTTGATATGCAAATTGATATCGGGAGTGCCGGTAATTTGAATGTAGTCGCCCGTCTCCACTCCGGCCAGATCGGGACGCACCTGCTGCGGGTGCTCCATTGTAAGTATTACTTCACCATTGCGTTTGCCATAGGCAATATGGCGGCAACCGGCTACCATGCCGGGCTCAATCTCCACATAGGGTGTTTTTCTATACACAGTAGAGATGATAGGTTCTTTCTTTTCCACAATTTCGTCCAGCCGCCAGCCGAGAGCATCGGCTATCATAGCCATAGACTGGGGGAAGCCCACATGACCCACAATAGTGCCATCTTTAATACCCGCTTCAAACTGCTCTGGTGTAGTCCCCACCCCTTGGGTGCGCATCACCATGGGGCCAAAGGGGGATAGATCATTAACTCGCTTGGCGTGAATTGCTTGCACGTCTAAGGAGACTCCGGTAAGCATGATAATCAGTGTGTCCAGCACAAAGCCCGGGTTAATACCGGTACCCAAGATGGTAACGCCCTGTTCCTTGGCTAAGGCATCTAGAGAGCAGGCCAGCTCCTGATTATGGGCCATCGGATAGGCCATTTCCTCTGCGATGGTGATCACATTCATTCCCGCTCGCACCGCCTGTTCAATTTGCGGCACCACCACCTGAGTAAAGGAGGAGGTGGCAATCAGGGCTATGTCGGCTACCCCGGGCTTAAGTACCGCACTAGGGTCGTTGGTGATAACTACGTGGCAGTCGCCCTCCCCGATTACCGACGACAAGGTTTTCCCCACCAACGATTCATTTACTTCCAGTGCGCCCACAATTTCCACCTTGCTGCGCTGTAAGAGCGCCTTGGCAATGCCGCTTCCCATAGCGCCTAGGCCCCAAAGAATAACCCGCACTCGCTTCATAATTTGCACCTTCCTTTTACATTTCTCCCACTACCTATTACATATAGCAAAAGTTATGCCAAAAATTTTAGAGAAAAATGCCGCATTTGCATATGCAAAAACGAATACCCGGCCTCCTTGCGCCAGGTATTCGTCACCTAGTGCCCAATATTGGGCTATTCTTCTTCAGTTTGAGCCAACCATTCCTGTAGACCGAGATAGATGGCCCACACTATCTTCTGCTGGTAGTTTTCATCCTGTAGTAACGCCGCTTCTTCCGGATTACTGATAAAGCCCACCTCTACCAACACCACCGGGCATAGGGAATCATTGAGCACCCGGTAGTCGCCAACCTTTGCTACCCGGCTGGTGTTCTTCAGAACGCGAGTGAGGGCGCTCTGAATGGTTTCCGCCAAACGCTCCGATTCGGGATCGTTGGGCGGATAAAACACCTGAGCCCCCCGCCAGCGGCTGGAATTGATGGCGTTAACGTGCAATGATAAAGCCGCATCGGGCTGCCACTGGTTAATCAGCTCCACTCGCCGGAGGATGTCCCGCCGTTTACGCCCGCCCGTTAGGGCCGGACTTTGGTCGGCCAAATCCACATCGCTCTCGCGGGTCATGAAGGTTACCGCACCGGTGCTGCCCAGCAGTTCCCGTAATTTAAAACCTAGATCGAGAACGATATCCTTATCCAGCAGGGTTCCCCGGGTGGCACCCGGATCGGGCCCGCCATGCCCCGGATCGATGGCCACTACTTTACCAAACAAAGGCATGCCACAATAGGCGGCTTGCATCCGCAGTGGACAACATAGGAGTAGGCTGATTAACAACAATGAACCAACAACCCTGTGCTTCACGTGACCACCTCCCCTAAAGCACATCTATAGTCTGCTCTGAAAATGTGCTGGACATAACAAAAAGGCCCCCGCTTGCTGGGCAAGCTGGGGGCTTGGTAAAACTATGCAGTTGTTCAGTTACAAATAGGTTTGCTCAAGTAGTTACAAAGTTTACTTGGCATTATATAGATCAATCTCTTCCCAAGCAAAATGTTCATTTAAGGCTGCAGTAGGAAACCACATCGTCTCAGCCAGATAGGATATGCTCGCAATAATAACACTAATCAAAAATAAAAATCTCCTCAATGGGCACTTTTACAACTCGTGAGATATCAATAGCCAATTTAAGCGATGGGTTATACTTACCTGCTTCAAGCCTAATGATAGTTTCTC
>JAAYGE010000154.1 GCA_012727835.1 Bacillota bacterium | reverse complement strand
GCTAGCCAAACTGCGCTACGCCCCGCGGCGGACATGTAGAATTATAACCGATTTAAATTATGTCGTCAAGTTCTTATTTTGTGTGTAAATCTTGGTCCGCCAAAGGAGCGGGCGAGAATAAGTATAACACGCTGTGGTGGGCAATGCAACAGGAAAAAAATAGCGAGATGTCGAAGTGTATGGAATAGTGTCGAATTGCAGGTATAGTACGTAATTTTCAGCATATTGCATTGACAAGGATATATTTGTTAGTTATTATCTTTGTGAAGCAAAGCTACTTAATAACAAAATAATTTGCACCAGGGGGTTAGGTATAATGCTGCAATGGACCGTGGGCGAGCAGGCTTCTTATGCGCAACTGACCGATGAAGAGTTGGTAGAAGCTGCCCAAAAGGGGGACGAGGGAGCCAGCGACTATTTGCTTCTTAAATACCGATCGTTGATCATGAGCAAAGCAAAATCCTATTTCATCGCCGGGGCCGATCGGGATGATATCCTGCAAGAAGGCATGATTGGTTTGCATAAAGCGATCCGGGATTTTTCGCCTTTGCGAGGGACAAGCTTTCGCCCCTTTGCGGAAATGTGCATAACACGCCAAGTAATTATTGCTGTAAAAGCTGCTTCTCGCCAAAAACATGCGCCTTTGAATTATTACCTTTCACTGGACAAGCCTATTTATACCGATGGTTCGGACCGCCAGTTACTAGAAGTGTTGCCCGATGAAAGATCGTCCGACCCGGCGGAGATGTTCTTGGTGCGGGAACAGTTGGAGGCCGTATGTGATAGCTTGCGGTATTTGCTCAGCGATTTTGAATATAAAGTTTTCTTGTTGTACTTAAATGACCAAACCTACCGGGAAATCGCATCAGCTCTGGATACTACACCAAAAGCCGTGGATAATGCCCTCTGCCGTGTCAAGCGAAAGATCGACGCTCGAATTAGCGAAACAGCCTAAACCCACTACATGCGTTATAATAACAATAAATACATAGTTGAAATGGGCAGGAGGTACAAGACATGCAGACATGCTTTTTTACGTTAACCCCGAGGCAATCTAAGCGCCTGATCGGAAAGGCGGTGGCAGAAATGGCTTGCGTACAGCAGGCGTTGCGCCACGGACGCTTGATAATTGCCGGTGGTACCACTAACGCCTATGTGTTGGAAGAATTAACGGGGACTACCATCGATAAAGGTAGGTACACTGCCGGTATCATAACCGATGGTGTGGCTTGCACTACTGACCCGGCTACTCGCTTAGCATCGGCGGTTTTTGTGCAAGGGGAACGGGTTGACCAACCGTGGACCGAGGTTATTAAAGATTTTGGCCCAGATGATGTGTTTATCAAAGGGGCAAATGCTTTTGACCTGTTGGGTAATGCGGGGATTTTGCTCGGTTCCAGTTCGGGAGGGACTATCGGGCAAGCTATGGGTTATCTAGCTGGCAGTGGCGCCCATTTAGTAATGCCGGTAGGCATGGAGAAGCTGGTCCCCGACGTGGTTACTGCCAGTAGGCTCTTAGGCCATGGCCGGATCGATCAGCGTGTAGGGATGGCTTGCGGCATGTTCGTGGTGAGTACCGGAGAAATAATCACTGAGATCGAAGCTCTTAATGGTCTCTTTGGCGTGGAAGCTGCCGTTGTAGCAGCCGGAGGAGTGGATGGCTCGGAAGGTGCGGTTACGATTGCGGCTCAAGGTGCGGCCGATGCCATAAAGGTGGTCATGGAATATGTGCAGAAATTGAAACAGGAGCCACCGCTGAAAGCCAGAAAGCGGGAATGTACCGACTGCACTGCACCCTGTGAGCGCTAGATTTCGATAGACTAAAGCATACCACCGACGGTTAGGCTAGAAACAAAAGCCTACTGGAGGTGGTTTTCTTATGCGCAGTATTTGGAATGGATCTATAAGCTTTGGTCTAGTCAATGTGCCAGTGAAAATGTTTGCGGCTACCCAAGACAAGGATATTCGCTTTCGCACCTTACATAAGGCCTGTAATACGCCAATTCAGTATCGCAAGTTTTGCCCCACCTGCCAGCAGGAGGTGGCAGCCGAGGAGTTGGTGAAGGCCTACGAGTACGAGAAGGGGCGCTTTGTAGTTTTGGATGAAGAGGAACTGGAAGCGCTGGCTATTGCCCAAACCCGCTCCATCGATATTATCGACTTTGTAGATTTAGAGGAAATCGACCCCATCTATTTTTATAAATCTTATTATCTAGGGGTAGGGGACACGGGGCAAAAAGCCTACTGGTTGCTACGTAAGGCTATGGAAGAAACGGGAAAAGTCGCTATTGCTAAAGTGGTATTACGCAACAAGCAACACTTGGCGGCCGTCCGGGTTTTGCCCCAGTGTTTATCCTTAGCCTTGATGTTTTATCCCGATGAAATCCGAGCGGCCGATTCCCTTCTCCCAGAGCGTGAAATCGCCTTGCAGGAGGGGGAGATGCGGATGGCTACCCAGTTAATTGAAAGCTTGAGCGGCTCTTTCCAACCGGAAAAGTATACCGACGATTACCGGGATGAGTTACTGAAGGTGATCGAAGCCAAGATTGCCGGTGAGGCAGTGGCCGTGCCTAAAGAACAACCTTCGGGTCAGGTAATCGACCTAATGGAGGCTTTGCAGGCCAGCTTAGCACTAGTGGAAAAAAGCAAGCAAAAAACGGGTGCGTAACGATGGGTAATTATGACTTGCGCCCCATGGAGCCGATTCCTTGGCCCGAACCCTTTAATGAGGCCGGCTGGACCTTCCAAGTCAAATGGGATGGGGTGCGCATGTTAGCCCTTTGGTCTAGCCAACAGGTGCAGTTGATAAACCGTAAGGGAGTCAGCCGTACCCAGCAATACCCGGAAATTGCCCAGCTGGTGACCGCCTTTCCCGCCGGCACGGTAGTGGACGGGGAGCTGGTGGTGCTAGCCGCTGGAAAACCACAGTTTGAGCTTATCCTCAAACGGGAGCAACGGCGGCAAGCGGCAGCAATAAGACGGGGAATGGAGGAATTTCCTGTTACCTATGCGGTTTTCGATATGCTTTATTGGCAGGGCAAGGATATTCGCCCTTGGCCATTAGAGGCTCGACAGGCTACTTTGGCCGAGAATTGGCCCGATGGATGTTCCCAACTACACCTGGTGGAGAATTTTCCTGAAGGGAAAGCCCTCTATAAGGCGGTGGGTCAACTGGGCTGGGAAGGGATCGTATGCAAACGGCTACAAAGCGCCTATAGACCGGGAAAAAAGAGCACCGATTGGCGTAAAGTAAAACATTGGCGTCAGCTTGATTGCGCAGTAGGGGGTTATACCCTGCGCAACGGTTTGCCTTCCGCTCTTCTCCTGGGACTATATGGAGAGAAAGGGTTAGTTTATGTGGGGCGGGCCGCCAGCGGTCTTAAGGCTGCTGATTGGGAGGCCCTACAAGGATTCTTACAGGCGGCAGAACGGGAGCAAAGTCCATTTATTTCTACCGTACCAGCGGAAGGTGACCGCCGGATCTGTTGGGTGGAGCCTTATTTGGCAGCCAAAATCCGTTTCCAGGAGTGGTCGGCCGACGGTAAACTGCGGGCGCCGGTGGTGTTAGGTTTCTTGCCAGTGACAAAGGCGGACTGTAGCTTACCCCCAGGGGAGGTGCCTCCATGGCTACACTAAAGATTGGCGACCGGGAAGTAACCGTTACCAATTTAGATAAGCTTTGGTGGCCTGAGGAGGGGATAACAAAGGGCGATGTAATCAATTATTACATCGAAATCGCTCCCTGGCTGTTACCCCATTTGCAGGGGCGCCCACTGGTTTTAACCCGATATCCTGAGGGGTGGCTCGGTAAATCCTTTTATCAAAAGAACACCCCCCAGCATGCCCCCAGCTGGTTAAAAACCTATCCTGTAGAATCGGATAAAGGACGAGTCATCAATTACTGCTTAGTAGACGATGTGGCCTCGTTGATTTGGGTCGTAAATTCCGGTGCCTTTGAGATTCATCCCTTTCTTTCGCGCGCCGACAACTTGTTGCATCCTACTTATATGGTTTTGGATTTAGACCCGATGGAAAAGGCCACCTGGGAAGACATCTGTCAAACAGCTATAGCCGTCGGGAAAGGGTTGGAGTTGTGGGGACTAAAAGGCTTTCCTAAGCTTTCCGGATCAACAGGAATACAAATTTTTGTGCCCGTAAGGCCGGTTTATACCTATGAACAGATCCGGCTAGTAGCTAAGGCGCTATGCCAAGCAGTGCACTCGGTCTTGCCGGAGATTACTACCATGGAACGGACCATTGCTAAACGGGAAGGTAAGCTCTATTTAGATTACCTACAAAACGCTTTCGGTCAGACCCTGGCTACCGTTTATGGTGTGCGCCCAAAAGGAGGAGCCCCCGTATCCACCCCAGTCACTTGGGCTGAAATAGAAGGGATGCAAGTTCGTCCTCAGGACTTCACAATTCTAACGATTAAAGATCGCCTCCAGATTCATGGCGATCTGTTTAAACCGGTGCTGCAGCTGGAGCAGTCCATGGATCACCTATTAGTTGATCTGGAGGAGCAGGAAGTAGCAACAAAGTGGCGAAGACTGTAAAAGGCAAATTGCATTTGTATAGAAGGGCGGGAGCGAAAGATGCGAGCGGTTGCTTGGACTGGTCACAGTCTGAAACTACTAGATCAAACCAAATTACCGGCCACAATAGACTGGGTTGAATGCCATACCTATCAGGATGTGGCTAAGGCTATTAAGCAGATGATTGTAAGAGGGGCGCCGGCCATTGGGGCGGCTGCTGCCTATGGCCTAGTATTGGCGGCCCAAGCCTGTCAGCAGGAGGTTACGCCGGCCGCTTGCCAGGCAGTGTTGGAGCGGGCCGCTGCCGAATTGCGTGCCACCCGTCCAACGGCGGTGAATTTGGCTTGGGCTATCGAGCGCATGTTGAGAGTCTGCAGCGGCCTGTGTGGCAGTGCCCTGGCTGTTCGGCTGGAGCAAGAAGCCGACGCTATTGCGGCCGAAGACGTGGAGGTAAACCGGGCTATCGGACGCTTCGGCGCCCAATTAGTACCTGACCGGGCTCGTATACTAACCCATTGTAATGCGGGGGCGTTGGCTACCGTGGGTTATGGTACGGCCTTGGGTGTGATTCGAGCCGCTGTGGAGCAGGGCAAGCAGGTGGAAGGCTTCGCCGATGAAACGCGCCCCTATTTGCAGGGCAGCCGTCTTACCACCTTTGAATTGATGCAAGACGGTATTCCCGTTACCCTCATTACCGATAGCATGGCCGGTTGGTTGATGGCCAAGGGGGGGGTTGACTTAGTAATTGTGGGTGCTGACCGGGTGGCCGCCAACGGCGATGTGGCTAATAAGATTGGCACTTATACACTAGCTGTACTTGCTAAAGAGCACCAGATTCCCTTTTATGTGGCTTGTCCGCTGTCTACCCTCGATTTGGGTATCCGGTCGGGCGAGGAAATTGTTATAGAAGAGCGGGAAGCGAAGGAAGTTACCCATGTGGGCGATTTCCCCTTAGCGCCGGAGGGTACGCAGGTCTGGAATCCGGCCTTTGATGTGACCCCGGCCCGCTTGGTAACCGCCTTGATCACTGAGAAGGGCATCATTAAGCCACCTTTTTCTGAGACCTTGGTCACATTAAGATAAAAAAGGGGTGAGAGTATGCCAAAATATGATCTAGGTGGTCAGTGGCAAGGCTGGACCAGTGTCGGCGTTGCAGATAGCTTCTATCTGCCGGATTTTGAAATGCAACCGGAATACTTGCTAACTGTTCCTGGTCATTGGCAACTCGAACCCGAATTGGCTACCCATAAGGGCAGTGTTTTTTATCGCACCACCTTTGATTGGCAGCCCACACTGACGTGGCCAGTGATCCGGCTAAGCATCGGTGGGGCTTTTTATCGAACTACTGCCTGGCTGAATGGCGATCTCTTAGGCACCCATGAAGGATATTTTACCCCCATGAGTTGGGAAATCCAGCCGGATCACCTGTTGCCAGAGGGCAACGTCTTGGCAATCCGGGTTGACTGTCCTCCGGCCAATGTTTCTTGGAGAGACATGGTTATCGGTATTTATGGGGAGTGGGATTGTAAACCCCCGCAGATCAATCCCGGGGGGATTTGGGGTCCTGTAACCTTGCAGGAAAACTTTCGGGGCTATTTGCAAAACCTACAGGTTGATTCCCGGCTGACCGGTTGGCACTCGGCACAAATTAAATTGCAGACCGACCTTATCTGGCGGTCGGTCGCTAGCCAAGTGAAGGTTACCGTCAAGATAACACCTCGTAATTTCGTAGGCAAAGAGGTGAGTCAAGATTTTTCTCTGACCGTGCAACCGGGAAGCAATAAGCTGGATCTCAAACTAAATCTGCCCGATCCCAAATTATGGTGGTGTTGGGATCAAGGGTACCCGCACCTTTACAATATTAGTCTGATAGTGATCGATGAACAGGGCAGTGAAGTGGACAGTTGTGCCACTTATATAG
>JAAYGE010000153.1 GCA_012727835.1 Bacillota bacterium | reverse complement strand
TCCCTGAGCAACGATCTGTCGATCGCCCGCATCACGGTGCAGATTAAAGGCACCATTGCCCAAAGCCTGTTCCGCCGAGGGTAAGGGGGCATCCACATTAAAGCGCAACAGCTGTTGGGCCCGCACCAAGCCGGCTTCTGCCAGATAGTGGGTCTGGAGCCGAATTTGTTCATAAATGCTAGCCCGTTGCTCGATGATCACCAGCTGTAACACCGGCAGGGCGATGAAGAGGGCAAGGGACAACAATAGCAACAGCAGGAGTATCAGACTGCCCCTATCATCTACCATAATTCCGCATCCTAACTTGTTTGCTAATCACAATAGGCAATCCCCGCCGTATGCCCGGCATTCGGCTCACACTGGTAATTTTAATGGTACCCAGGGGACGCTGGCTGGTATCGATTTCGAAGTCGGCCACATGGGAACAGATGGGCAGATTAGCATCATTGATCCAGAGAGTTTGATTATAGGTATGCCGCCCAATTTGCAGAACGTTGGGCGCATCGGGAAATTTGAAGGTGTAGGGGGCTGAGGCTCCATATTCCTTAGCTATATCAGTGGCTTGACGAGCATAGTAGGCGATGACGTTGAGAGCATAACGAAAATCATTATACAGCTCAGCTTCCGTATAACCGTTATAGGTACGGGCCTGCCAGTGCAAGGAAAAGGTGCCTACGGCACTGGCTAACAAAGCAACTATTGCTAGACTGATGATTAATTCCAGCAAGGAGAACCCGGCTTGGTTAAACTTAGGGGGGCGCAACTAGAGTCACCACCTCTAGTTGATGCTCCCGGCGAGAATCGGACCAGGCAACTCCCACTCGCAATTCATTCCGGTCCCTTTCCACCCACCAGCGGAAGGGGCCTTCCCAGCCCTGATGGTCCCCAGCAGCAGCTGGCCGGGCCAGCTCCTTTTCCACAATATTTTCCAGTAACCGGGTAGCCTCATTACGTAAACGGGTGGAATATATATATTCGCTGGTAATTGCTTCCACCCGCACACAAAGGGGTATCATCAGGCCTAGCATGGCTAAGGCCAGTAATAGCTCAATTAGGGTAAAACCATCCCGACGCATAGTCATACCTCCTGAGCTATATCCTTAGCGGGGGCTCCAAAGGCCCGGTCCCACAACCTCCACACTGCCCTTGGCACCCACTATCTTTTCATAGATCTCTATCACACCGGCATTATATTTGATCAACCCATGGCCAGTTAGCGAACAATAGTCACTGACGATAGCCCCATCAACACTGGCACTGCCGGCAATGTGCACTTCCGCATTGGGCGCATAAACGAGCGAAACTTGTGCAGTGCCGCTACCGGAGATGTCCACTTCCCGCCCACCGGTAATAATGTGTCCCTCCATTTTTCCCGAGCCGGCTATTTTCACGTCAGCCCTTTCCGCCTGCAGGGTTCCCTTAAAAACGCCATTACCTGTCAGGGAAAAATCCTTCCCCCCATAGTAATGAATAAGCACCTGCTCCGGTTGTCCGTTGCCGTTAAACATGCCACTGGCGGCAATCTTAATCTCGTCCTCCACATACAACACCAGCTTGCCGGTGCCTTCAATCGACAATTTACCGCTGCCGCTGACCTCCAGTTTTCCTACCCGTATATGGCGTTGGCCAGCCCCCACGTGTACCTGCAGCTCGCTTTTGACTATGATCTCGGGAAAATATCCGTCTTCATAGATGTGGTGGGTTGGTCCCGGGTTCCAACCGGCGTACAGGGAGGGCTTTGTTGGTAGAGTGGGTAACGCCGGCATGGTGACCGGTGGATACTGGCGCTCTTTGGCTAGGGTGCCTACTGTTCCCTCCACCGCCGAATCGAGAGTTTTCCAGCCAGGCAAGGAAACCACCCGCTGGGGATCAGCGCCGGGTCCCAAGGTCAGATTGCCCGTAATGTGGCTAGTACCGGTCATTTCAATACTGCCGGGCAAAACCGCGTTGGACACCACATGGCCCTCAATGGTGGAGCTGCCGGTAAGCCTAAAGCCTTCGCCGCCAAACAACACCATATCTAAAACCCCATCCCCATGGCCGGGCCGAATGATCACTTTAAAACGCCGACGGGTCACCTGGGCCCAGCGTTCGGCCAATTGGGGAATGCCGCGGGCTTGCACCACCAACTGGTATTCGTCGCCGGTCAAATGTTGCAAACGGGCGCTGGCCTCATAGGTGCCGGTGCTCAGAGGATGAAGGGGCTCTGTCACAATAAAGGGGGAGTCGCCAACTAGGGTCTGGGGATCCCACCCGACCTGGCTGGCCAGTTCCTGTAGTCGGGTCAGGGCAGCCAGCCGGCCGTGCTCCAAGCCCGCCTCAGCCAAATAGAAGGCCTGGGTTTTCAACTGGGCTTGCTTACTGGCGTTTAGCCCTCCGTTGGCCAACTGCAGAACTGGCACTGCCAGCAGCAATATGAGGCTCGTCAGCAACAAGACGCTGGAAAGCACACCTCCTTTGGCATTCACCCCTATCACCTCCCAAAGGGTATCGTGCGGGGATAGGTCTGTCCCTGACTGGCGGGTCGTTGCCCGAAGGTTATCCGGGCCTGCAGTTGCAGGCTAAAGCTGTCTTGGTTTTCTGTTACGGTGGTGCTGACGGGAACTATATTAGGGCTCTGCTCCATATCTAACAAGAAGGAGCGCACCGCTTGATAATTCGGGGCTATAACACGGAGGTTAATCTGCTCCGCCTCAATCTCTAGGCTCCGCACCTCACATCGCAGGCGTTGGCCCAGGTCCACCACATAGTCGATCGCATCCTGCTCATGGGAAATAGCGCTAAGCTGGGCTTGCAAAGCAGCTTGTTCTGCCTGCAAATCCTGTAAAAGGGCCTGGGTGGCCCTATCTTGTCTCTGCCACTCCTGCCGCAGCGCCAGTTCCTGCTCCCCCTGCTGCAGTTGTTGGCCCAATGCCAAGTTTTGCTCCCACAGGGGCGCAAAGAGCCAGTAATAAAAGCCCATACCCGTCCCCAGCCCAATTAATAGGAAAAGCAAGATCCATTCGCGCCAGCTTAATTGGGGAGTTTTAATCATAGCCCCCCACCTCCCTCAGCTGGAGCGTCACCGTAAAGGTGTAGCCACTGCCAGCCATGCTGCTGATGGTGCCAAACTGGATACTGCTAAACTGACGGGTCTGCTGCAAATTGGTATACAACTGGCCAATGGGAGCGAGAGCATCACTCTGACAGGTCAAGCTGATGCGCCCCTGATCAATTACAATCTGTTGGGCATCAATTTGGGCGGGGAGTAGGCTGGCAAGTAAGTCTAGGGTGGGCACCATCATTCCTCGGGTGTTGGTAGTAATTAATTCCTGCAGGTCACGAATGGATTGGGTTAATTCTTGCCGGGCTACCACCCGCTGCGCCACCGGTTCCAGGGCCTGAATGGCCTCACCGGTTGTGTGTAGGCGCACCTGCAAACTATTTTGCTGCCAAAAGGCTAAACCGTAGATGATGCCTAATAGCAGCAGCCACCCCAGAGCGCCACCCATGACTATCCGGGGCAGGGCCAGTTGCAGCCGCTGTCGCCGCCGTGTACTTAAATCGGGCAAGAGGTTAATCGGTTGCATCGGCCACCACCTCCCCCAGCGCTAAACCGATGGCCACGGCCAGAATCGGCCCCCACTGGGTGGCGTCGGTTGTCACCGCTGGCAAATGGGTACAGGGGTTGCCGGCAACCACCAGCGGTGGCTCCATTTCTAAGCGGGTGAACAACTCCTGCATATGGCTGGCTAAGACCGGAATTAGACCGGTCAACCGGGAACCACCGCCAATGATACTCATTTGCCGCATCATCGTGGACCGATTTTCCACCTGATAAAATTCTAGGGAAATGCTTATTTGGCGCAGCAACCGCTCTAAAATGGGCTGAATATGCGGATAGATAGGGCTGGCGGAATCCACCCCATATTGCAACTTAAGCTCCTCCGCCTCCTGCCAGCTGATTTGTTTGGCAGTGGCAATGCTCTCGGTAAAATCGTTGCCGGCCACCCCAATTACCCGCACCAGCTGCAGCTCATGGCCTTGAAAAATGCTTAAGTTGCTGGTGCCCGCCCCCATATCGAGCACCACGGTGGTTTCCTCAGGGCCGGCTGGAGCTAGGGCGCCGGTCATGCGCAAAGAACGCATAGCTGCTAGGGGCTCGATATCCACCCGGGTAGCCCGCACACCGCAGCTTTGTAAAAATTCCACAAAATCCACTATCGGCTGTTTTAAAGAGCCTACTAGCAGCACCTGCATCCGATTGGAGGGCAATTCTCGCAATACTTGAAAATCGGCGGCCAGCTCTTCAGCCGGAATCCCAAAATAGTGGTCGGCCTGCACCGCAAGTACCTGTCTAAATTCCTCGGCCGGCATTTTGGGTACTTCAACCTGGCGAATGATCAAACTCTGGCCGGTAAGCACCGTTGCCGCCGGCAAGGAACGGACCCCCATTTCACGGAGCATTTCCTTAAGCACCATCCGCACCTGGGCCCGGTCCCTGATTACGCCATTTTCCACCGCCTGAGTTGGCGTCGGGTGTATTAGAAAACGGTCGAGGGCCAAAGGGCCCTCTCTATCCTCCTGTTTTAGACGCACCAACTTGATGGCCCCATTGCCCACATCTAAGCCGTAATAGTATCTTGTTTTACGACGGAAAAAGCCCATTGTATAGCCTCCAACCTAGGGACCAGCGTTGCGCAAGAAGACGCTGGTTTCTAAAATAAGCGGTAGCCCCTGTTTATAGCCATTAATCGTTGCCTGCGACTGCAGCCGAATAAGAAGCAGGTGTTTATCGGCATCGTATTGCAGCCGCATTAATTCCACATGGGGGCAAGCGGACTGCCGGGGATCGCCCACCCACACATATCCACCCGTTTCTTGGTAACCAAACTTAAACTCTCTAGAGGTTTGCCCCGGAGCTGGGGCCGGTAGAGTAACTTCCACTAGGGCGGGATTGATACTGATCATATCAGCGAGAGACAAGGCCTTGGCTTCCTGTACCTGCGCCCTAATCTGCTGCAAAGTGCGGGCCATGGCTTCCTGTTGTTGATTTAATATCCGGCTGGCCATGGTGCTGCGTTGCAAAGTAAGCAGGGCCGTCCCCACCACCGCAACCACCATAAGGCCTAAAGCCAGCGCCAACAGCAGCTCCACTAAGGTAAAGCCATCCTTCCTATTCATGGCCCACCTGCTGATAGGTGACTAACTGCACCTGCTGCTGTCGACCTCGGTATTCCCAAGTAACTAGCACCTCAATTTCCACCAACCCTTCCGGCACTGTAGCCCCCGTCCTGGTTTGCCATTGCCAGCGATAGGGCGGTAGCTGGCCGCTAACCGGCAGCTCACCACTGGCCAGTAATGATTCCACAATACCCTCCGCCAGTAAGACGGCACCACTACGAAGACGGGCTTCATTGTTGGCGTTGACCGTATGTGTTGCCACCAGAAGAAATATGGGTAGCAAAAGGGCGAGAGTAGCAAGCACCAGCAAAATTTCAACCAGTGTAAACCCCTTATCCTTATACAACCGGCCTTCCCCCCTTAGGCCAGTGGCGGCGAGGTCTAAGACCCCGCCTCTACCAGCTAGAAAAATAGCCCCAAATACCAGTTCAACAGAGAATGGCCCCATAAGAGGGCCACAAAATAGCCCAGAGCTAAAAAGGGGCCGAAGGGGACCGCCGTCTTGCGGGTGGCCCGGCCGCTAGCTAACAGCAGCAGGGCCAGCAGGGCACCGCTGACGAAGGCCACCAGCAGAGCGCAGGCCAACAAGCGCCAGCCCAGCACCAAGCCTAACAGGCCGGCCAACCGCACATCGCCGCCCCCCATGCCCCCCCGGCTTATAAAATAGATCAGATAAAACAACCCGTATGCAAAAACCCCGGTCAGCAACCAATCCCTTAGTGGTTGGCCTGTGTAGAGGTTGTAGGCGATGGCTCCCGCAACCCCTGCCCCCACTAAAGGGGTTGGGATAATCATAGTATCCAGGTCGATGAAGCTGATCACAATCAGCAGGGCCGTAAGGCCGCTGTAATAGAACAGCTCCAGCGAAAAGCCAAAACGCCTATAAAGCAAGGTCAGCAGCAAGGCGGTTAGTAGCTCCACCAATGGGTAACGCCATCCGATGGGCGCCCCACAATGGGCACAGCGCCCCCGCTGCCACAGGTAACTGAACACCGGCACCAATTCCCCCGGCCCCAACCGCTCCCCACATTGGGGACAGTGGGAGGGCGGAAAGACCACCGACTCCCCCCGAGGAATACGGTAGATGCAGACGTTGAGGAAGGAGCCGAGGAGGAGACCCATGCTACTTACCGCCAGAAGCATTGTTATCCCCTGGTAGACGGACCTTTCCGTTCTCTACATATACGGTTCCGTCTGCATCGATGTACCAATTACCACCCTGTGCGGTCTTGGATTCAAGCTCAGGCTCTTTAAAACCCTCCTCGAAAAAATCTTCAAGTTCTACTTCTCCCCCAGTGAGATAGCTATTGGCAGTAATTATTGAGCTCACCTTACCTTCCTCATCATCAAATAGCGGGACACGGGTCTTATTCTTCTCCAGCCAGTCGGTTTCGGTCACAAATGCTGTGACCACCGTCTGGACGGTAGCAATTTGTGCCAGATCACGCCCTATCCGAGCCCGCTCCATTACCTGGGTGTACTGAGGAATCCCCACTAGAGCCAAAAGACCTAGAATGGCCAAAACCACCATCAGTTCCACCAGGGTAAAACCCTTCCTATTCAGCTTGCGCATCCTTTTCACCTCCTTTCGTTAGAACTGAACCACGTTGACCATCTGCATCATGGGTAGGGCGATGGCCAAAGCGATCAGCCCCACCACTAGGGCCATGACCAAGAGCACAATAGGTTCGATCATCTTACCCAGCCGCTCGGTCAGGGTCTTCAGGTCCTGGTCATAGAAGTCGGCCACCTGGTTGAGCATGCTGTCCAGGGCGCCGCTGCTCTCCCCCACGTGGACCATGTGCAGCATCATGGGTGGGAATAGGCCGCTACGCTCCAGTTCGTCGGCTAGCCGGCTACCCTGGCCGATGCCGGCCGTGGCCTTTTGCACCGCCCGGCTGTACACTGCGTTATCCACCGTTTGTTCCGCCAACTCCAGGGCACTGACCATATCCACCCCGCTGCGGAGCAGGGTAGCCAGAGTGCGACAGAAGCGAGAAAGGGCATTCATGGTGACCAGCTTACCCAGCAGTGGTAAGCGCAGCGATAGCTTGTCCAGCCAAGTCCTACCTCCCGCGCTGGCACTCCACTGTTTAAAGAGCAGAAAGAGGGCGATTGCCACCGTTAACAGTAGCCAACTCCAGTCCACCAGGAAACGGCTAACGCTCAGCATCAACCGGGTGATGGCCGGTAGTTCCATATTGTAAGTGGAAAATATGGTAGCGAAATTGGGTACTACGCTGGCCAACAAAAACCAGGTGATGCCCAAGGCCACCAAAGCCACAAATTTGGGATAGGTGAGGGCGCTTTTCACCTTCTCGCCGATCTCATGCTCCCGCTCGAAGTAGGTGGCGGCCCGCAGTAACGCCTCATCCAGGGTGCCGCCTACTTCGCCGGCGGCCACCATATTGACCAGGATCGGCGGGAAGGCGCCGTTTTCCCGCAGGGCCAGGGCCAGGCTGTCACCGCCGATCAAATGCTCTTCCACCCGACTCAGGGCTACCCCCAGCGGGCTCTGCTCCCCCTGTTGTTGCCTAATGGCGGTCAGGGCCGGTAGGATGGGAACCCCGGCTCCGTAAAGTACACCCAATTGGCGGGCAAAGACGGCCAGATCGCGGGCGCTAATTTTACGCGCCCTGCGCAGCACATCCTTCAGGTCTGTGACCCGCACATCCCGGTCCAATTCCAGCTGGGAGATAAAGTACCCCCGCTGGGTTAACTCGCGAATTGCTGCCTGTTTATCGGTCGCCTGCAGACGCCCTTTAATCGGCAAGCCTAAACTATCGCGCCCCTGATACTTATAGGCCAACATGCCCCCACCTCCCTTCCCTATCGCTGCAACAATCGCTGTAACAAACCGGCTTCCGGCGCGTACAGGTCCATCTGGGCCTTGCTGATTACCCCCCGCTGATAGAGGCTCTGCAAAGCTTGTTCCATGGTCTGCATACCCAATTGACCGCCGGCTTGCATCATGGAATGTATTTGATGCACCTTTCCTTCCCGAATCAGGTTGCGAATGGCCGGGGTTACCACCAGCACTTCAGCGGCCACCACCCGGCCGGGACGATCGGCCCGGCGCAGCAATTGCTGGGAAATAACCGCCTGCAGCACTAGGGCCAGCTGGGTACGAATCTGTTGCTGCTGATAAGGGGGGAAAATATCTAGAATGCGATGCACCGCTTCCGCGGCTCCGGGAGTATGGAGGGTAGCCAACACCAGATGACCAGTTTCAGCCGCGCTCACCGCCGCCTGGGTGGTTTCCAAGTCGCGCATTTCACCGATGAGAATCACGTCCGGATCTTCGCGCAAGGCTGCCCGCAAACCGTGGGCGTAGCTCCTGGTATCCGACCCTACTTCCCGCTGGTTGACGATGGAGCGTTCATGTCGGTGCAAGAATTCTATGGGATCTTCAATGGTGAGAATATGCTCGGCCCGCTCCCGGTTGATCTTGTCAATCATGGCGGCGAGGGTGGTGGATTTGCCGCTACCGGTGGGGCCAGTAACCAGAATTAGCCCTTGGCGACGATTGGTCAATTCCCCCACCACCGGTGGCAAACCCAGCGAGTCGATGCTGGGGATGGCTTGCGGAATCAGGCGGCAGGCCATGCCGATAGTGCCCCGCTGGCGAAAGGCGTTGATACGAAAACGGCCAATTCCGGGTAGACTCAAGGAAAAGTCGACTTCTCCCCAATCCTTGAAAACCTCCCGGTGCTGGTCGGCCAGCACCTCGTCTAACATCTCATTGGTATCGGCGGGCGTTAGGTTGGGAGCGTCCATGCGCACCAGCTCCCCATGGACCCGAAGCACCGGCGGTTGGCCCACCGTCACATGCAAGTCGGAGGCTCCCCTGTCCACCGCTACCTGTAACAGATCTAGAAGACGGGGCATAAGCTGCACCTCCCCTGCATCAATCTTGGAAAGTAACCCGTAGCACTTCGGCCACGGAGGTAATCCCTTGACGCACCTTGTCTAAGCCATCGAAGCGCAAGGGGCGCATACCCAGATTAATGGCTTCCTGGCGCAAACGGGAGAGGGATGCCCGCTGGGCAATCAGCTCCCGCAGTTCATCATTTATTAGCACCAACTCGAAAATACCGATACGCCCCCGGTAGCCCGTATTGTGACAACGGGAACAGCCGACGGGCTGATAGGCCGATAAAGGTTCCATTAGATTTACATTTAGAGCCACAATCTCCGGTGCCTGGGGCTGATAGACCACCGGCCGGGCACAGTGGCCACACAGGCGCCGCACTAAACGCTGGGCCACGATGCCACTGAGAGACGATGCAACCATAAAGGGCGCTACCCGCATATCTAAAAGGCGAGTAATGGCTCCGGGAGCATCGTTGGTGTGCAGCGATGTTAAGACTAGGTGGCCGGGCAGTGCCGCCCGCACGGCAATATCCGCCGTTTCCAGGTCCCGTGTTTCCCCCACCAAGATCACGTCCGGATCTTGGCGCAGCACCGAGCGCAGGACAGCGGCAAACCCCAGGCCAATTCTCGGATTGACCTGCACGTGATTCATACCCACCGTTTCCAGCTCCACCGGATCTTCGATGGTGACGATGTTTCGTGTTTGATCATTGAGCACCTGCAACATCACCTGCAGGGTGGTTGTCTTACCACTGCCGGTAGGGCCACAGACGAGAATGAGGCCGTAGGGCCGGGCCAACAGCCGCCGGAAGCTTTGCTGCTGGGACGGGCTTAAGCCCAAGTCGTCCATGGTCAACAGACGGCTGGCCGGGTCAAAGAGGCGTACCACCATCTTTTCCCCATGCACTGTAGGCAAGGTGGATAGGCGCAAATCCAGATATCCTCGCTGGTGCTGGTAACGGATGGCCCCATCTTGGGGCAGGCGCCGCTCGGAAATATCCATACCGGCCATCACCTTGAGCCGGGTAATGAGCCCCGCGTGCACCTCCCTATCCAGCTGTTCCACCTCCTGCAACACGCCGTCGATACGATAGCGGATACGCAGGCTATCGCGTTGAGGCTCGATATGAATATCGCTGGCATGGTCGGCGATAGCTTGGTTTATCAGGTTGTCCACCAGCCGTACGATGGGCGATTCGTCTATCGTCGTCCGCGGAGCAGTTGCTGCCAACTCGGGTAATGCCTCCGGTCGCCTCTGGGCCACAAATTCCCCCCGGATATACACCCGCTCAATGGCCCGCTGGATATCACTCTTGCTCATGAGGGCGATTTCGACATCCAGCCCGGTCATAAAGGCCAAATCATCCACCGCGATAATATTCAGAGGATCGGCGGCAGCGATGGTCAAGACTTGCCCTTCCACTTTCACTGGCACTACCCGGTAGCGCCGGGCCACCGCTTCCGGAATGTGCCGCACCGCCTCTGGTTGAAAGGTGATTTCCTGTAATTCTAAAAAGGGCACATTAAATTGCTCCGCTAGAGCCTGTGCCACTTCCTTTTCTGTTACCAAGCCCCTATCAACCAGGTAATCACCCAAGCGCTGATTGGGCCCCACAGCGGCTATTGCCTGTTGTAGCTGGGTTGGCGTAATCGCTCCCATGGAGACTAGAATGTCACCCAGTTTTCTGCGACCAATCGGCAAACCTACTCCTCCTTACGACAAGAAAGACGACAACATAGCACTTACTAACAAAGCATCCTGGTATTTATTTAGCTATATTTGCCGAACAAAGCAGAAATCCTGCTTAAAGTCGCAAGTTTTGGTGAATACTTGCTTGCACAAAAAGGGGTGCTGTCGCAAAATTTGCGCAACCCCCAATAGGTAGGGATGTTTATTCTAACGCCTTGTAAAAAAGATGTACATAAATCCGTTGGCCTTGTCGAGAGATACCTATATCCCATAATTGTTGGTTTCCTGCTGGCGGTTGTACCTCTTGCACTGCCTTCCTAATGGCAGGCAACAGGCCTAAACCGGTTCCTGGGTAATCCTTTAGTTCTACAACCCGTCGTACCGAAGGTTCCATGTTCAGGTCTCCCTTCTATGGCTATCCTAGCCAATTTACAGGGAAACCATAACCAGGTCTTAACTGGCCCGTTCCAGGCTCAACCAACGCATCACTATCCGCTCAATACGGCGCATAAAACGGGTGCCGAGAAACTCCTTCTTACTAAGGGGAACCACCAGTATGGTGAACAAGCCCACCCGATTTCCACCTAATACATCGGTAAAAATTTGATCGCCGACCAGGGCCACCTGATGGGCCGGCCGCCCCAATTCCTGCAAGGCCCGCAGAAAAGCCCGTTTGCGCGGTTTTCCCGCCTTGCCAATACCCTTAATACCAAGCAGACGGGTGAAATGCTCTCAGCGCTTGGGGACCGCATTAGATATTAAATATAAATCAAAGCCGGCAGCACGGGCCTGCTTTAACCAGGCCAGAAGTTTAGGGTTGGCCTGGTCCGATTCCCAAGCCACTAAGGTATTATCTAGATCAAAACAAATAGCCTTTATCCCTAGCTCTTTTAACTGAGTAAAATCTATATGATGAAAACTTTCTACATATAAATCTGGTCGCAGAAGTTTAAGCATACTCTCACCTCTCGCGCCATTATAGCATTGGACCTGAGGGAGAGGCAAACCTAGTCTAATTTTGGGGACGCTTGCTGGCCAGCCACTCTTGTTGCTCCGCCTCCAGAGCAGCCACTAGCTTTTCAATGGCCTTCTTTTCAATACGCGAGACATAGGAACGGGAGATGCGCAATTCTTTAGCAATTTCCCGCTGGGTGTAGCGCACGCCATCGATTAGGCCGTAGCGGAGTTGTAGCACCAACCGCTCCCTTTTGGTTAACACATCGAGCAGCTCCATTAACTTGCGCTGCTCCAGTGCCCTTTCCACCTGTAATACCACATCTTCCCCATTGGTAGCCAACGTATCTAGGAGAGTAATTTCATTTCCATCCTTATCCACACCAATAGGTTCCTCTAGATAGGCTTCTTGGCGCAAACGCTTGGTGGCGCGCAGGTGCATTAGGATCTCATTGTCGATACAGCGGGCCGCGTAGGTGGCCAATTTGGCCCCCTTTTCCCGGGTGAAAGTACGCACCGCCTTCATCAAGCCGATACTACCTATACTGATAAGATCTTCCGGATC
>JAAYGE010000152.1 GCA_012727835.1 Bacillota bacterium | reverse complement strand
CAGTATTACACTGCTCTTGGCAATCGTCATATTCGCGCTGGTAGGTACAGCTGCCCGTTTTGGCGCTGGTGATTTCTTTACCGATCTGACCCAAACCCTCTACGATAGCATTATCGCGCCACTAGGGGCCGCCATGTTCGCTATCTTGGCCTTCTATATTGCATCCGCGGCTTACCGTGCCTTCCGCATGCGTAGCTTTGAAGCCAGCTTGCTACTAATCTCAGCTGTCTTAGTTATGCTAGGTAGGGCTCCTGTTGGCGAGTTGATCTGGAGCCAGTTCCCGGAAATCGCCTGCTGGTTGGTTGATATTCCGAATACGGTTGGTCAGCGCTCAATTATGATTGGTGCTGCTATCGGTGGTTTTGCCACATCGCTACGTATTCTCTTAGGTATTGAACGGGGCCACTTAGGTGGCGTGGAGTAAACTAATTTGCAAAAGAAAGGAGGTGCCTAGGGGATGGATTGGAAGAAGCTCCAGAACATCGACCGCCGCATTATCTATGTCTTACTGATTTTAGTTACGGCTACGCCCATGATCAGGCCGCTGGCTATTCCGCTCACCGTGAACCCGGCTGCTCAAAAGTTTTATGACATCATGGATGCTATTCCGGCTGGCGAAAAAGTACTCTTCTCGCTGGACTATGCGCCAAGTGGAGCACCCGACGTGCATCCGCAAGCTATGGCGGTTATGAAGCACATGATGCAAAAGGGGGTTGGCGTAGTTTTTATATCCTTCTGGGAAGCCGGCCCCATGTTTGCGGAGCAGCTGATCAGGGCTTACGAAGCAGAAGGCCTTGAATACGGTGTGCATTTTGCCAACCTGGGTTATATCCCCGGTGGCGAATCGGCCATCAAGCGTTTCGGTGAAGATGTGGCCGGTCAGGTAACTCGCGACTTCCGTAATAACAATGTTAGTTCCCTACCCATTATGCAGGGGGTTAAAGATACGCGGGATTTTGCACTAGTTATAGGTTTCTCGGCGGGTAACCCGGGCATTCAGGAATGGGTGCGCCAGGTACAAGGGCCATTGGGCATTACTCTACTGGCCGGCGCTGTTACGGTTAGTGTGCCTCAATACATGCCCTACGTAAACGCCGGGCAGGTGCAGGCAATGCTAGCAGGGCTACGCGGTGCTGCTGAATATGAGACGGTTATGGGTAGCCCCGGTCCGGCTGTGGCCAAGATGGACGCCCAATCTTTGGGCCACCTGGTTATCATTGCCTTTATCATTATCGGTAACTTGGCCTACTTCCTAGACAAAAAGAAAAACTAAACTATAAATGGTCCGGCTCTCCCTATTCTAGATAAGGAGGTGAGGAGATGAGCATCTCTACCGATATTTGGACCTGGATAGCTGCCCTCGGCACGATCGCCATGTTCTCCTTTATATTTAAGGAGAACCCCGTATACCGTTGGTGCGAACACCTCTATGTGGGTGCAGCCGCCGGATATGCTATCAGTGTTAACTTGAAGTCGATCGCCGATAGAGCCTGGACACCGTTGGTCCAGGATGGAAAAATAATCTTGTTGATACCGATGGCTTTTGGCATTTTACTATATGCACGTTTTATTAAGAGTATCGCTTGGCTCAGCCGTTGGCCCATGGCCTTCTTGGTTGGTGTTGGTTCCGGTCTCTCTATCTATGGCGTAATCAACTCCCAGTTGCTGCAACAGGTTCGAGCCACATTACTACCCCTTAACTCCATCAATAACATCATTATGGTCCTAGGCGTACTATCCATTCTCTTATACTTCTTTTTTTCCATGGAGCATAAGGGAACTGTCAAACATGGCGCCAGTTTGGGTAGGTGGATCATGATGGTTACCTTCGGTGTTGCCTTCGGTAACGTTGTCATGGGTCGTATCTCCCTACTACTTGGTGCCTTCGAGACAATTCTAGGTAACTGGTTAGGTTTGTTATAATAAGCTTAGCTACAAAAACGGGTCCCTAAGGGGCCCGTTTGTTTTTATTTCCTGACGAAGGCATCAACCGACTGAGTCTTCTACTTTCTCTACACAGAAATTTGATATACTAATAGTAATTAAACTTGGAGAGGTGGAGAGCCGATGCCAGAAAAGATTTTGATCGTGGAAGATGACGAATCCATATCCGAGTTAATAGTATATAACCTAGAGCAGGCGGGGTTTTCCGTTCTGACAGCCTTTGATGGCGAGACCGGTTTGGCACTGGCATTAAAAGAAGAGCCGGATTTAGTACTACTCGATATTATGCTGCCCGGAATAGATGGGTGGGAGGTCTGTCGCAAACTGAGGCAAGCTTCTGACGTGCCTATCCTCTTTCTTACGGCTAAGGATGCTGAATTTGACCGGGTCCTCGGTTTGGAACTTGGCGCCGATGACTATGTCACCAAACCCTTTAGCCCGCGGGAGTTGGTGGCCCGGGTGAAGGCCATCTTGCGCCGCGTCAATCGGCCCGCTGAAATCGAGCTGATGACCATTGGCCCAGTGACCATCGATTTTCGTAGTCATCAGGTTACTTTAGATGGACACCCCCTTAACTTAACGCCCATGGAATATCAATTGTTGAGGATTTTAGCAATGAACCCGGGACAGGTTTTCAGCAGGGAAAGGTTGCTAACTGAAGTCTGGGGAGAAGAGTTCTTTGGCGACCAGCGCACCGTTGATGTGCACATAAGTCACCTGCGCGAAAAGCTAGGGGATGCCAGCGATTTGATACAGACGGCCCGTGGTTTTGGTTATAAACTGAAGGAGTGACTCTAATGCGGAGCAGTAGCAGTATACGGGCTCGGCTACTGGTCATCCTGCCCGGCCTTTTGCTCGGTGGTATGATGTTGCAGGCAATAATACAGTCTATACAGCTGGGCTCTTTAGCCTCACCGGAGGTAATCACAACCTATTGGACCACTGTAGGCTACGCGCTGGTGCTAATGGTTCCTTTAGCTGTCTGGGTGGCTATTTTGCTGGCTAACCAACTGGTCAGGCCAATTGAGCAGATGACCCAAGCGGCCCAACGTATTGCAGCGGGCGAATTAGTCCAGCCCGTAGTAGTTGAGCGCCAAGACGAGTTAGGCCAGCTGGCTACCAGTTTCAATCGCTTAGTCGATACCAACCAGAAACGTTACCAAGAGATAATGGCCGCTAAGGCCCAGTTTGAGACTATAATCCAAAACACCGTGAGCGGTATACTGCTATTTGATGCCGAAGGCACCGTTTTCCTAGCTAATCCCAAGGCGGGACAAGCACTCGGTTTCGATCCGGAGCAGAATGTGCCCGCTCATTTTGAAAAATTAACGTCTGATGCCAATTTGCGTGCCGCCCTCAATGAGGCGATGACCAGGCAGGAACCTTACAAGCAGACGGTGGCCATTAAGGAACCGGTGCAACGGGAAATTGAGTTGCACGTGGTTCCGCTAGCGGCGGGAAAACAATTTGTTGCCGTATTTTATGACGTTAGCGAAGCCAGCCGTCTAGCGCGTATTCGAGCCGATCTGGTGGCTAACGTGTCCCATGAATTAAAAACACCGGTCACATCTATCCATGGCTTTGCCGAGACCATACTTAATGACGACCTAGTTTCCGACCCGACCGGTCGTCATTTTGTGGAGATTATCTACCGAGAGTCTCGGCGCCTAATGCGTTTGGTTAACGATCTTCTCGACCTATCATATTTGGAGCTGGAACCGAATGCTATTGTCAAGCAATCGATCGATCTGGTGGAGGTCTTGCGCGATGTGGTAGAAAGGGATGCCCAGCAGGCGGCAGACAAACAAATCGAACTCAAACTGGTTATAGGCGTCGAAAGGGCCATCATGCAGGGGGATGAGTATCGCTTAAGTCAGGCTGTCGATAACCTAATCGGTAATGCAATAAAGTATACACCTCCGGGTGGCTCTATACGCGTTACCTTACAATATGAAAAGAATGGTTTCCAGATTGCCGTGCGCGATACGGGTGTGGGGATCGAGGCGGAGCATTTGGAACGCATTTTTGAGCGCTTTTATCGCACCGATAAGGCCCGTAGCCGCCGTCACGGCGGAACTGGCTTGGGGCTTTCCATCGTCAAACATATAGTTGAATCCCACGGCGGAAAGGTATGGGCAGAAAGTAAAGTGGGCGAGGGGTCGGTATTTTACGTGCACTTACCTGTTGAGGAGGAAAACTAAGAAGCCGGGGTGGGTAGGGATGAAGCAGCGCTTACCTCTAGTTGTTTGTTGCAGCCTACTGTTATTATCTTTGACGGCAAATGTGTGGCTCTTACGGGAGAATAGGCAGTTACTGTCTTCATGGCAACCGATGGAACAAACCGAATTACGGGTGCATGTTACGGGAGCCGTATTGCGTCCGGGTGTCTATACGTTAGCAAAGGGAGCTCGCGTAGATGATGCTTTAGACATGGCCGGCGGTGTTTTGCCCGATGCTTTAATACAGGGACTAAATTTGGCCAAACCGCTTTTTGACGGGGAGCAAATCCATGTGGCTCAGGCAGCGCCTTCTTCTTCCGACTCGACTAGTGCCGATATACCTGCAACTACCCTGATCAACATAAATACGGCGACGGCGGCCGAGTTGGAGACACTGCCTGGAATCGGCCCTGTTAAAGCCCAAGCAATAGTTGAATACCGTCAGCAAAACGGGGCTTTTGCGCGTATTGAAGATTTGACTAAAGTATCCGGCATCGGGCCTAAGACCTTTGAAAGATTAAAACACCTAATCACCGTTTAGTAGTGTTTCATACTTAACCTCCTCAGCTGGTTATACTAAGCCAGATGAGGAGGTGTTTTTATGTCAAAAGCACCGGCAGCAACTCCTGCCGAACTGAAAGCAATTGCTGAAGAATGCAGTGAGTTTCGCACCCATTATGAGTCAGGTGGTCAGATGACCTTTGCCGTTGGCGGTGAAGGAGTAAGGCGATGTGACTTTTGTATTCACTGGCAAGGCGGTGACTGTGACATTTACCAGCGGGAGAAGCAGGAAGGCTAAGCTGGGGAGGGTATTCGCCATGAATACCCTCCTACCCAAATCCATTTCTACTTCCATCTCTTGCGCTCGCAACTGAATAGCCTTTCAAGTCCGGCGGAGACAATAGAAGGAAGATGAAGGAGGATGGTTATGACTAAACGGATCATCGCTTTGGCCATGGTCTTTGTTTTCGCGACAATAATCGCCCTTCCTACCCAGGCCGTGGGAGAACGGAATCTCTATTGGGGGAGCCGGGGGGAAGATGTGCGTTTAGTACAACAAAAACTCATTAATTGGGGCTACTTGAGTGGTGTGGCTGATGGGATTTATGGACCCAAAACTTTTGCTGCAGTTCAACTTTTCCAGAGGCGCAACGGACTGCCGGTGACCGGTAATGTGGATGCGGCCACCTTTCGAGCTCTAGGCTTTACCCCGAAAATGGGAGGCGCGGCCGCTGTCAATAAAACACCGGCTACCCAATCGCCGGGTACGGTCAGCGCCAACGATCTCCATTTGTTGGCTAAGGCTGTCTATAGTGAGGCCAGGGGGGAACCCTTTGAAGGCCAGGTGGCCGTGGCGGCCGTGATTTTAAATCGCGTGCGTAGCCCGCTGTTTCCCAATACGATTGCCGGTGTGATTTTTGAACCCTTGGCTTTTACAGCGGTGGCCGATGGCCAGTTCTATTTAACACCTAATCAAGAAGCTTACCGAGCGGCCCAATTGGCCCTCGACGGCTGGGATCCGACGGGGGGAGCTCTATATTACTTTAATCCAGCAACCGCCACCTCCCCTTGGATCTGGTCTCGACCCTATATCACTACCATTGGCCGGCATCGTTTTTGCCGTTAAGAAAGGAGACTGTTGGTATGCGCATCACCCCAGGGTTGCGCTGGCTAGCTCTGGCGATTTTACTGGTTTTTGGCCTTAGTATCTGGTGGGGTGTCACCCAGTTTCGCCTGCATAGACAATTTGCCGTTAGATTAGAAAACAACTATCAACGGGCTTTCCATGAGTTGGTATGGCATGTCCAAACGATAGAAAATGAGTTGGCTAAGTTAAGCGTGGCGTCTACGGCGGAACAAGAGATGGAAAAATTGGCTACCGTTTGGAGGCAGCTGTATGCGGCCCAAGAAAAGGTGGGCCAACTGCCTCTAGGGCTGGTGTCGTTAGAAAACGCGGAAAAGTATCTGGCCACGGTAGGTGACCAGGTCTTTGCCTTGGTGCGCCGGGGAACAGGCCTCAGTGCCAACGAGCGCACCCAAATTGATAATATGCAACAAGGTGCCGCCCAACTGGCGAAGGAATTGGCCGAACTGCAGCAAACGGTGCTGACCCACAACCTGCGCTGGACCGATGTGGAATCGGCGCTTATCAAGGCGCGTACTGAGGATGAGGTGCGGGATAACTCGGTAATTAACTCCTTTAGTTTGGTTAATAAGCAGGTGCAGGAGTATCCGGAGGTTCAATTTGACCAACGGATCGGTATTTTACCTCCTACGCCCCGCCTGGAAGGGAATAAGGTAAGCCGCGAGGAGGCGGCGGCCACCGCCCTCTGGTTTATTGATCCGGGAAAGGAATCCGAATATAGGATCGTGTCCAGCGAATTAACCGGCGGCCCGATTCCCACCTATAATTTTTTGATTACCGGTGCGCAGGATGAGACTCGACGCCTCAATGTGGCCGTTACAGAAACCCGGGGACGGGTTCTGTGGATGCTGGACAGCCGACAACCGGCGACAGCAGGAAATTTACCTGCAGAAGCGCTACAAGAGCAGGCGGCCAACTTCTTACGTCGCCGAGGTTATAATAATATGCGTTTAGTAGGCCAACATGAATATCAGGGGTCCATGCATTTTGCCTATGTTTTTGAACAGGACGGTGTTCTGATTTATCCCGATCTGCTGCGGGTGCGGGTTGCTGCTGACGATGGAAGAGTAATCGGCTTTGAAGGTAATGGTTATACAGTCTGGCATAAAGAGAGGGAATTACCCAGTCCCAAGATCAGCATGCAAGAAGCGCTAGAAGGGTTAGCTCAAGGGCTGGAGTTGATAGGCCCGGCCCAACTGGCGGTCATCTTTAATGCCCAATCGGAAGAAACACTGGTTTATGAGTTTCCAGTAGAGCGGAGCAATGACCGCTTTCTGGTCTATGTGGATGCCCAAACGGGTAAAGAGGTACAAATTGTTCGCCTGGAATCCACTCGGCTCCCCAAAAAGGCCAGTTGAAATAATAGCAGGATTTTCTTAGGCCACGCGGAATCTAGAGATATACTCTCTAGGTCGCGGGCCTAAGTTTTTTCAAAGGCCAGGTGGTTTGCTATGCATCGCCCCCTCGTTGTTACAGCCGGCGGTTTCATAGTTGGTATCTTATTGGCCTCTAGGCCGGTTTTTTGGATTTGTTTTTTCCTGCTAACTCTTGGCGTCATAGCCGGCCTGCTATGGAAACAACGTCCGCAAACTTTTCTTCTAGTCTTAGTGGCCGCAATTTGTGGTGCAGTCTGGCTACAATTGCGCTCCCCCGTGTGGCCCGGCCCCTATGGGCCCTCCCTCGCTGAATTACAAGTGATTTCAGTAGACCCGGGGCCCCAGTCTACCCAGTTGACGGTGCGGGTTTTAAGCTTGGCTGGGCAACCGATACCCCCCTGGAACCCGGTTAAAGCTCGCCTGACGCTAACCGCCCCCCTACAGATTGTACCTGGCGATAAACTTGCGGGTGAATTCATGTGGCAAGCGCCCAGCCACCCCCTAAATCCGGGCGAGTTTAATTATGCCGCCTATCTACGTAGGCAAGGAATACTGGCCACCGCCTTTGTTAACGATAGCACGTCGCTACAGCATACTCCCGCCACGTCGCCCAGCTGGCCGTTGCGTTCCCAGCTGTTGACTCGAGCAGCTAAGCTTAACGGTCCCGGTGGCGAATTGTTGCGCACCTTAACCCTGGGCAACAGCCCGGGCGACTGGGCTGAAAGTTGGCGCCAAACCGGATTGGCCCATGTACTTTCTATATCGGGCCTACATATTGGCCTAGTTTCGGTGGCTTTGCTGGGGGGTTTACGCCATTGTCGGGTGCCAACCAATGGGGCCTATCTTTTCGTAGCCCTGTGTTTGCTGCTTTACGGTTATATTTTGGGCCCTAGGCCGGCCGTCTGGCGGGCCATTATCATGGCGCTTATGGGTATGCTGGCGGTGGCTAACAATCGGGTACGCGATTGGCCCAGCGCCGTTTCTTTGGCAGCTATCCTCTTATTGATCTACAATCCCCATTATCTTTGGGATGCGGGTTGGCAGTTATCTTTTGCAGCCACGATCGGCCTCTTGCTTTTCTCACCTCTGATTAGGAGCTTCTTGCCCCCCTTACCCGGGAAGTTGGATTGGACGGTCAGCGCCAGTCTGGCAGCCCAATTGGCCACGCTACCCTTGGTATTACACCATTTTTACTTGGTGACACCGTTGGCTTTAGTTTTTAATGTCATCCTGACGCCTCTCTTGCCAGTAGCCCTGATTACCGGGCTTGCATATTTGCTGCTACCAATAGTAGGGGATTTGTTGCTGCCCGTTTTAGATTTTCTCTACTCCGCTATGATAGGCCTCGTTGATTGGTTTGCCACCTGGCCCTTGGCCAGCTTTAGTCCGGGTGCACCTCCCCCGGCCCTGCTACTCATTTATTCCCTTCTATTGCCAGCCGTCTTTTGCTGGCGGCCCCGGTGGCGCCCCTTTCTAGCAACTGTCCTAGTTATGGTCTGTGTTTTGCTGTTCGTGTGGCAGCCGCTAGTACGTTTTGCCACCAACACCTACAACCTCTGTGTGCTCAGCGTCGGGCAAGGGGCGGCCGGCGTACTCCATCTGCCGGGGGGGAAAGCTGTGCTTTTTGATGTGGGTTGCGAACATGAGGCGGGGGGGAGGCAGATTATTGTACCCTATTTACGTTATCGGGGGACCTGGCAAATCCAATCTGTCTACTTGTCCCATTTACATGATGACCATATAGTGGGGCTGGCCGATGTGATAGCCGCCTTTCCCGTCGGCAGCCTTTATCTTCCGGCCACCAGTTTGTATTCGCCAGCCTTTAACCGGCTGGTGCCCCTTTTAGAACAATATGGTATTCCCGTCTACGCCTGGACTGTCGGTGATAGTCAGTCGCATGCGGGAGTACAAGTAACGGCTCTGAATCCGCCGCCGGGTCCGGGACAGGATGAAAACGAAGATTCATTGGTGTTGCTGTTACAGTGGCCGAACCTGAGGGCATTGGCCCCCGGCGATATTGGCCAGCGGGAAGTGGAGTTATTGCCTTTGCTTCCCCGAGAAGTGGATGTATTACTGGTACCTCATCATGGTAGTGGTCACAGTAGCAACGAAGAGTTCCTGCGTCTATTAAGCCCCAGGCACGCCATCATCTCAGTGGGAGCTCCCAATCGTTACGGCCATCCGGCTCCAGCCACGCTGGAACGCCTGGCTCGCTATAGCCAACAGATTTGGCGTACCGATCGGCATGGAGCTATAACTATACTGAATAACCCTCATGGTTACCGAATAAGCCCCTTCCTCTCGCCATAGGTAAGTCATTGCTATATGCTATAGTTAAGAAGGAAAGGGGAGTGGGCTAAATGGCCAAAGCTTTAGATAACTATCAAAATCTTGTCCGTGAAATCAGACGTGGTCATATTGAACCCCTTTATTTTTTCTATGGCCCCGAGCAGGTCCTGGCCCAATATGTAGTGACCGAGTTGCGAGAGAAGTTGGTCCCGAAAGGGCTGGAAGAACTTAATTTTATGAAGTTAGACGGGCAGAAAACAACGGAAGCGGAGTTGGTGCAGGCCATCCAAGCGCTCCCTATGTTTGGCTCCAAGCGTTTGGTGGTTATTGAGCAGCCCTCCTTTGTAAAGACTAAGGCAGGAGCAGCTTTTGAGCATTGGGAAGCCCTATTGGATATTTGGCCTCCCTACACCTGCGCTGTTCTCCTAGCCCCCGAGGTGGATAAACGACTGCGTACTTTTAAAGATCTGGTGAGAAATGCGGCTAGCTATGAGTTCCCTGTGTTGACTGCCACAGAGGCCAGTTCGTGGGTGGAGCGCCAGTTGCGTCGCGACAAAATCAAATATCCGCCCGGCACCGGTAGGTTTGTCGTTAGCCGTTGTGGCACCGATTTGGCATTGTTGCGCCTAGAGGTGGATAAATTGGTCAGCTTTGCTAATGGTTGCTCTCTTAGTGAAGATGATTTAGAAGCTCTGGTGCGTAATGATATGGAAACTAGTATTTTTGACTTCGTCGATGCCATCGGCCTGCAAGACTTAGGACGGGCTTGGGCTCTGTTAAATAATCTAATAGCAGAAGGTAACGAACCGGTATACCTCATTTCCATGATTGGTAGGCAACTGCGCCTACTACTCGCTGCCCGCCAGGCTCTAGATGCCGGCCTTAGCCAGCAACAAGCTGCTGGGCACTTGGGCATTCATCCCTTTCCCGCCGGTAAATGTGTGCAACAGGCGCGCCGATGGACTGTTTTTCAGTTGCAGGCGGCTATGGAGGCCTGTTTGCAGGCCGATGAAAATATTAAGACGGGCAAGTTAAGAGGCGAGAATGCCCTTAATCAACTAATGTTGATCCTTAAACAGAGAATTTCGGCCGCCGGATAGCAGGGACTATCCTAGGGCCGAATTATATGCTCACCTCTTATATTTTTCTGTTAGAGTTCGTAACTTTTCAAAGTCTTCGGCGCCAACTTTTTGCATTATAATGGCGTCCAAATTGCGATAGGCTTCCAAGCTGCCCTGCTTATAAAGTTGAAAGACCTCTAGCATTTCCGCTGGCGAAAACTTGTTTAGAGTTCGCAGCACCATAGCTTTCTCTTGCCATGTTAATTTTTTTAAAAACGTTTGTAGGGTAAGTTGGGCCTCCGTTGCTATGGTTTCTGATTGTTCCGGTGACGGTCTGTTGACAGAGTCTTCTTTAGCCCCCTGGGGGCCTCCTGTTGCAGACGGGCCCACAATATCAGGTAGTAAATAGCTTTGGGGCCGCCTGCGGGGCGGAGAAGGGCTGTTTACCTTCTGGCCTTCTTCTACTTCTGCATCAAATTTCTGTCTTGAAACCTGGTCCCGATTGATGTCCAGCACGGATCTATTGTCATTATTCCGTATTGCCGCCGTATAGTTTGCATTAAGTTTGGCCGGCGGTTGAGTGTCGGCAGTTTTAGAAGGTCCGGTCCGCCAAAGTAGAATCAAAATAGCCCCTATAGTTAGTAAGGCCAGCCACCACTTTACACCTTTTGCTTGTTTGAACATTTTAACCCCTCCCAAACTTCACCAGTTATTCTGTCTTAGGGGTAGGGGGTTTATACGCAAGAAGCCCCAGGCCTCTTAGGCCTGGGGCTTCGATAATTCCTATTGTTCTTGCGCCTGCAGTTTATTGAAGTGCTTAGTCAAGCGAGATTTCTTGCGGGCTCCTGTATTACGATGTAAAACACCTTTGCTAACGGCCCTATCTATACGGCGAATTGCCAAACGCAGTGCTTGTTCTGCGTTATCACCACTTTCCAAAGCACGATGGAAATTGCGCACCGCCGAGCGAACCGTCGATTTGACATGGCGATTACGCTCAGTGCGTTTCGCTGCGATTCTGATACGTTTGCGTGCAGACCTACTATTAGCCAAAAAATTCACCTCCTTGGCATCCTGTCGTGATACCAGACAACGGCCAAAAGCTCTCTGCTACGTCGGGAATATAGCAGTAACTGAGCGGACAGACTAAAATTGTCCATCAAATTTTAACAAAAAACCGAGGAGGTAGCAAGATGCTTGGAGCAATTATTCGTTTTATCGTATCGGCATTAGTCCTTATGTTCATCGGTTTTCTGCTGCCAGGCGTAAGAGTGGCCAACTTTACCACCGCGCTTATTACCGCGGTCGTAATTGCTGCATTAGGTTGGGTGGCTGAAATGTTGCTAGGCGATCGCATTTCACCCCGCAGCCGCGGCTGGGTTGGCTTCATCACCGCCGCCATTGTAATCTACATAGCCGGCATGTTGGTGCCCGGGTTCCAGGTGGGTGTAGTGGGTGCTTTATTGGCATCCTTTGTTATCGGGCTTATCGATGCCATTGTGCCCACTGAGATACGTTAGTGAAAAGTGAAACCGAGTAGTAAAATCCTGCGGCAGTACGCTTCCGTACATACGGATCTGGCTTTAGAAGCCCATGCGGCGGCGGTTAAGACCGATTGGGACCGGCAAGGGGTACGGGTGGAGACGCAGAAATTCGCCGGCGGAGTTGTCTCCCGCGTACAGGTTCTCGATGCCCGGGGGGCGGCCCGCCTGGGCAAACCGCCCGGTAACTACATTACTATCGAAGCTCCTGGGCTGCGTCAACACGATGTAGAATTACGGGAGCAGGTAAGTCAGGTCTTGGCGCGAGAGCTGAAAAACCTCTTACCCCCAGCAGATAAGTCTAGCGTCACTTTGGTGGTAGGCCTAGGCAATTGGCATGTTACCCCCGATTCCCTAGGGCCGCTGGTGATTGAAGAATTACTTGTTACTCGTCACCTGTTCGAATATGCTCCCCAATACGTTGATGAGGGCATGCGATCCGTTTGTGCCATAGCTCCCGGCGTGCTGGGTATTACCGGTATAGAAACCGGCGATATTATAGCCGGTGTGGTGCAAAAAGTACGACCGACCGCAATCGTTGCCGTGGATGCTTTGGCAGCTCGTAGCATGGATAGGTTGGGTACGACCATTCAAATAGCCGATACGGGTATTAGCCCCGGTTCCGGCGTAGGAAATAAGCGCCATGCATTAAATCGGGAAACCCTCGGCGTACCTGTGATTGCCATCGGTGCCCCTTCGGTAGTCTATGCTAATACCATCGTGCTGGACGCCATACAGAAGCTGACTGCCAGTCTGAGGGAAGCCGCCGGTAACCAACCCTCCGTGGGGGGAATTTTGCGAGATCTGACGCCTGAGGAACAGGGCCAGCTGGTGCACGAAGTACTCAGCCCCTTCTGGGGGAACTTGGTGGTTACTCCCAAGGAGACCGATGAGCAGATTCGTCAGTTAAGCAAGGTTATTGCCGGTGGGCTGAACGTAGCTCTTCAGCCCGGGTTAGAGACCAGTGACACCCTGAGGTATTTACAGTGATTAGATATAGCAATGAAAGATAAGTTACGGCTCCTGGCATCTTTCTTGCCAGGAGCCGTCTTTTGCGATAGAATATCATTGGAAAGTTAACGATTAGAGCTATAGGAGTCGAACCAATGCAAACGTATACAGAGGGTTGTTTTATCTGCGGCAAACCGCTTACGTATTTTAAAACAGCTAAACAATTATCCTGCTATATCTGCGGGACAGAGCATAGCACTAACGCCTCCTGTGAGGACGGGCACTATGTGTGCGATTCCTGCCACGCAGAAAAGGGACTTATTTTCATAACTCAATATGCTTCTCAAACGCAGAGCAAGAACCCGATTTCCATTGCCACAGGGATGATGGAGAATCCATCCATTAATATGCATGGGCCGGAACATCACTATTTGGTAGCTGCTGCCTTATTAACCGCCTACAAAAATAGTGACGGCAAAATTGACTTGCCAAAAGCACTACAGAACGCACTGCAGCGGGCAAGAAGGGTACCTGGTGGCATATGTGGACTGTGGGGTAGTTGTGGTGCGGGCATAGGCACAGGCATTTTTACGAGCGTCATAACAGGGGCAACGCCCCTGGCCGGGGAAGAATGGTCCTTGGCCAATCAAGCTACTGCCAGGAGTCTAGCTACTATTGCAGCTAATGGTGGTCCCCGCTGCTGCAAGCGAAACACCTACTTGGCAATAACAGAGGCGGTAGGCTTTGTTAAAGAGCACTTTAACCGATCGATGGAGCTACCACAAGAAATTACCTGTCGCTTCGCGCCTAGAAATAGGCAGTGTAGGAAAGAAAAATGCTTATATTTTCCTTCTAATTAGCAAGGCCTAATCTTATTGCTACAGGGACGGTCGTGCTCGGATACACATACATGTTGTTAACCGAGATGACCGTCCCTTTTTGTGTCTGAACTACGTTAGTTGATTTCACTATACTTAAGAATATCGCCCGGCTGACATTCGAGAGCTTGGCAAATGGCTGCTAGAGTGGAAAAGCGAATTGCCTTGGCCTTGTTATTCTTTAGTATCGACAGGTTAGCTAGTGTGATGCCTACTTTCTCAGCCAATTCGCTCAAACTCATGTTTTTCTCCAGCATTACGCGGTCCAGATGGACAATAATCTCTCCCTTAGTAGCGTCCATCATATGGTCAAATCCTGCTCCTCTTTCATGGCCACGCCCAATCGGAACACTTCAGCCAGCAGCAGGATCAACACCCCGACGCCAACCTGCCCAAGGTCAAAACGTAAGCGGGCCACGGCTTCCACGCCGGGTAGTTGAATCATTTCATGTATCCACCAGCCACTGAGCACATTGGCTAGCGAAGTGAAGATTGAAATAGGACTGTTGCCAATATCTTGTGTAGTTGTATTAGGATTACATAGGTACAGCCTGCAATCAGTAAGGTTACTAACATAGAAAACATAATGGCTTGGCCGGGCTGCCTTTCCTGGGCAAACTTAAATTTCAGATCTAGACTTGGGGTCTGAACCACCAGTTGGTCACTAGGACTTCTGAGAAGTAGGGTGTTCGGTGAAAGCCAAGTGGCCACGATGGCGATTCCTCCAAATACCATGGCTAGCAGCGTCAGTACTGAGAGGATTTTGGTCAAATTGATCATTAGGCGTATCAGTCTTTGTGACCCCTGCAAGAAAGTCACCTCCGTTTATTTGCTAGTATATATGCTGGCGTTTATCGAAAATCAATATATTTTTATTGTTAGTCGATAAAAATATGTGGCGAGTTTAACCTAAGGCCCGCATATCAGCCTGTCCGCCGTCATATACATTGCTATAGCCCCTGCGGGGCGAGAGTGAGGAAGGCAGGTGATAGCGATACGTTCCGAGAGGTATAATCGTGGCTGGCCCTTAGCCCCTTCGAATAAGGCCCTATTAGCGATTGCTGGGTGTGTTCTGCTTTTTAGCAGCCTGCTGCCCTTATGGGGCTGGGCTGGACGAGTTGAAGGGGGAGGCCAAAACAATCTAGGTAGCGCAGGACCAGTTCCTCAAGGCAATTTGCTTTCCCGTTTATGGTCTGGAGCTAGCTCCTTTATCTGGCAAGAGTTGTTACGTGTAGCCATGCCTAAACCCCTGTGGCAGGCCGCTCCCAACAGTGGGGGGTTGGGACGAGGTATAGCAGTTTGGTTAGCCCAACAAGGCATTGCCACTCCCCGCTCCTTCTTGGCGTGGGGGGTTCCTATGCTTAGGGGGCTGCCCACTCTGGAGGACGAAATGGTGCTACCGCCCGCCAATGAGCCGGTTGTACCCGCCTTGGTGCCGCCAGAGGAGGGGACAGAAGAGGCCAGCGCCTTTGGTTGGAAATATACGCCCCATGTGTTGATTTACCATACTCATAACGTGGAAGCTTTTACCCCCACCAGTGGTAAACCCCATGTGTACGACGATCCGGAGCAGACGATTGTGCGGGTTGGCGCAAAATTGGCTGAAGATTTGCGGGCATTAGGCATCCGGGTAACCCATTCCCGGGCCGACAATATTAAAAACAATTATACTGCTGCCTATAATGAGTCACTAAAAACCGCGACTACAGCTTTGCAGGCGGAGCCGAGTATTGAGTACGTCTTTGATGTGCATCGGGACGCGGTTCCCCGCTCGGCTACGACGGCAGTAATTGAGGGGCAAAGTGTTGGTCGTTTATATTTCCTAGTCGGTACGAACGAAGGGTTGAACCATCCCAATTGGCGCAAGAACTTGGCTTTTGCCGAGAAGCTCCATGCCAAGTCGGAAGAATTGTATCCCGGCTTGTCGCGGGGGATTTTGCAGCGGCCTACAGCCCGCTTTAATCAGCACCTTCGGGAAAATGCGGTATTAGTTGAAATTGGTGGAGACAAGAATACGATGGAAGAGGCCTTGCGCACGGCTGGGTTGCTGGCCAACATAATAGCCGAGGCAATCAGAGACCAGCAATATGGTCGCTGAGTATTGGCGACCAAGGCTTATGCCTATCAGGGGCCGCCAGCCTTTGCTTGTCCGTCGTGTGCGAAAGTAAACAATGGAATCGGACATGCCTGGGGAGCTGTCACCAACATCTTGGTGACAGCTCCATTAAGATTTAAGCTCCTATGTCTATAAATAGCTTGAGCCGAGGGGCCATCTGCTAGAGCACTGGCTGTACCAACTGTGCTTACGCAGACCCCTCGGCTCTTACAATGGGAGCTAATTATACTATGTTGGTGGAGAAAAGTTGCATGTTATACTGGATAAAAAACATGCAGTAGGTTACATGAACATAAAAAGGGGGAAGACACTTGATCTTTATTTCATGGAACATTGACTCGTTAAACGCTGCCTTAACAGGCACTTCCAATAGGGCATTATTATCTCAAGAAGTATTAAGAACTATTGCTGAGCATGACCCAGAGGTTATTGCCTTGCAGGAAACAAAGCTAGCGAGTAAGGGCCCTACTAAGAAACACTTAGAAATCTTGAAGGATATGTTTCCTGACCATGAAATTGTTTGGAATAGCTCGGCAGAACCGGCCCGCAAGGGGTATGCGGGCACCATGTTTTTATACAAAAATGATTTGTCTCCGGTTATTACTTTCCCTAAAATTGGCGCCCCGGATACCATGGATTATGAAGGTAGGATCATAACCCTGGAATTCAAGCATTTTTATTTAACACAAGTATATACTCCTAATGCAGGAGAGAAATTAAATCGTCTAGAAGCGCGCCAAATATGGGATAAGAAATATGCTGATTATCTAGCGGAGCTGGATAAGGAGAAGCCTGTAATTGCAGCAGGCGACTTCAATGTGGCGCATAAGGAAATAGATCTGGCTCACCCAGACAGGAACCGGCAAACGGCTGGTTTCACCGATGAAGAACGTCAAGGTTTCACTAATCTGCTGGCAAAGGGCTTTACTGATACCTTTAGGTATGTTCATGGTGATGTAACCGGGGTTTATAGCTGGTGGGCGCAGCGGGCTAGAACAAGTAAAATTAACAACTCTGGCTGGAGAATTGATTATTGGCTGGTAAGCAATCGTATTGCTGATAGGGTTATCAGGTCTGAAATGATTGATTCGGGCCCCCGACAAGACCATACACCCATATTACTTGAAATAGATATCCAATGGTAAGCCTGGCTGTTACTGATGGCAACGGCATAAACAGAGCTCCTGGCTTCAACGCCGGGAGCCTTCTTTTATTCTTTTTGGGAGTTGCTAGTGCAACATCAAGATTGTGGGCTACAGGGCACGACTACGGCCCTTCAATAACTACAGAGGTAATGGTGGGCACGCAACCATCCTCTTATTCCTTTTCTTGAGAGCAAAAATAGGGTGTGATATAATTTAGCCACGGTGCGCCTTAGGGCGCATCTATTATATAGGTAACTTTTGAGCGGCCAGCTGATCGCCAGACTCCGTTGGCAGCCTCTTAAAGGAGAATGGAAGAGTGCAGCAAAATATCCGTAATTTTTGTATCATTGCTCATATTGATCACGGCAAGTCGACGTTAGCTGACCAGTTAATTCAAACAACCGGTACCTTGTCGGAGCGGGAAATGGTTGACCAAGTTCTCGACAATATGGATTTGGAACGGGAGCGGGGAATTACTATTAAATTGCAGACGGTGCGTTTGCATTATCGGGCTCAAGACGGCCAGGACTATACCTTGAACCTGATTGATACTCCCGGTCATGTGGACTTTTCCTATGAGGTTTCCCGCAGCCTTGCCGCCTGCGAAGGCGCTTTACTTGTTGTTGATGCGGTGCAAGGCATCGAAGCCCAAACCTTAGCCAATGTTTATCAAGCTTTAGAACATGACTTAACACTCATTCCGGTTATCAATAAAATCGATTTGCCCGCCGCCGACCCGGACCGGGTGAAACGGGAAATAGAAGATGTGATCGGCATCGATGCGGATAATGCAATTTTATGTTCCGCCAAAGAAGGCATCGGTATTGAAGAAATTTTGGAACGCATTATAACCGACATCCCGGCACCCAGTGGTGATCCCGATGCACCCCTGAGGGCTCTTATTTTTGACTCTTTCTATGATGACTATCGAGGGGTTATTACCTATCTACGAGTTGTGGACGGCACTCTAGCCCCAGGTATGAAGGTGCGCATGATGGCCACCGGTAAGGAATTCGAAGTGACTGATGTGGGCGTGTTTACGCCTTCCATGCAGCCCTTATCCGAACTGACGACGGGACATGTGGGATATATGGCGGCCAGCATTAAGAATGTGAAGGATACGCAAGTCGGTGACACCATCACTTTAGCCCGAGGCGGTGCTAAGGAACCCTTGCCCGGCTACAGGAAGGTTATGCCCATGGTCTTTTGTGGGCTCTACCCGATCGATACGGTACAATATGAAGATCTGCGCACCGCATTGGATAAGCTGCAGTTAAATGATGCCAGTTTGGTTTATGAACCGGAAACCTCCGAAGCTTTGGGTTTTGGTTTCCGTTGCGGCTTTTTAGGCCTCTTGCACATGGAAGTGGTGCGGGAACGCTTAGAACGAGAATATGGCCTAGATCTCATCATCACCGCTCCCAACACCGTTTATCAAGCCACTCTTACTGATGGCAGCGTTATACATGTAGATAATCCGGCCCATTTGCCTCCTTCTGATCAGGTGGTTTCTTTGGCCGAACCCTTTGTTAAAGCCTCCATTATTGTACCCTCTGAGTTTATCGGTAACATGATGGAATTGGCTAAGGACAAGCGGGGTGTGTTTATGAATATGGACTACCTGGATACTTCACGGGTGCTGCTAGTCTATGAGTTGCCCCTGTCGGAGATTCTTTATGATTTCTTCGATCTGCTTAAGTCGCGGAGCAAGGGATACGCATCCCTCGACTACGAGGTGCTGGGCTATCGCGAGTCCCAGCTGGAGAGGCTGGATATATTGATCAATGGTCAAGTAGTAGATGCTCTCTCTAGTATAGTGCATAAGGATCGGGCCTATAGTAAAGGCAGGGCCCTGGTGGAGCGTTTGCGCCGCCTTATTCCGCGGCAGATGTTTGACGTCCCCGTGCAGGCGGCCATCGGCAATCGGATTATAGCCCGGGAAACGGTCAAGGCCCTGCGTAAAGACGTTCTGGCTAAGTGTTATGGGGGGGACGTCTCCCGTAAACGTAAATTGCTAGAGAAACAAAAAGAAGGTAAGAAGCGCATGAAGCAGGTAGGCAACGTGGAAATACCGCAAGAAGCTTTCATGGCTGTACTGAAGGTTGATGGTTAATGGTAATCGGTCTTTACATTCATGTCCCCTTTTGTCGGCAAAAGTGCGCTTACTGCGATTTTTATTCGCTGCCTGCACAGGAGGAGGCTATTGAACGCTATTTAGAATTAGTTGTAGCAGAAGCCGCCTTGTGGGGCAGAGTTCCTGCTGTGAATACGGTGTTCTTTGGTGGGGGAACGCCTAGTCTGCTTTCGGCCCATCAAATATCGACTGTCCTGGAAGGGGTCAGTCGATATTTTTGCTTGACTAAGGACGCGGAGATTACTCTTGAGGCCAACCCGGAGACCCTTAGACCAGCCGATTTGTTGGAGTACCGTCGTGTAGGGATCAACCGCCTAAGTTTGGGGGTCCAGACCCTCTCTTCCGAGCTTTTACTTCGATTAGGGAGGCGCCATTCCCCCCAGCAAGCTT